>JAEURF010000009.1 GCA_016789205.1 Anaerolineales bacterium | reverse complement strand
GATGAATCCCCACGCTATTCCTACCAAGCCCGCTCAAGCGGGCTACTCATTTCCAAATATTTTCCTCAAAATCGGCATCGCATTCATCATCGCCAAAGCGCGATGACTGATTCGATTCTTATGTTCCGAATCTAACTCCGCCATCGTCTTGCCTAATTCTGGAAATAAAAAGATTGGGTCATATCCAAAACCGTTTGTGCCGCGTTCTTCAGGGATAATTTCACCATAACAATTTCCTTCCGCAAATTCAATGTCACCATTTGGTGTTGCAATTGCAATTGTGGCATGAAAATGTGCTTTCCACGGTTTAGGTTTATCCTTCAAATTTTCTAAAAGATACATTCTTCTATCTTTATCTGTAGCATTTGGTTTAGGAGAATATCTCGCAGAGTATAAACCCGGTGCGCTATTGAGTGCATCTACTTCTAAGCCTGAATCATCGGCGAGGGAAATGTATCCGCTGGCTTGGGTAAATTCAAGTGCTTTTTTACCTGCATTCTCTTGATAATCTTTGCCATCTTCAATCACATCTAAAACTAAGTTTATATCTTTTGGAGTGACGAGTTGGATGTTTAAGTCTTTGAGAATTTCTTGTAACTCAATGACTTTGCCTTTGTTATTGGTTGCAATAAGTAATTTATTCATTGTTTATTTTTTCTAATGCCCATTTTGCATGAGATTGAATCAAAGGTTCATCATCTTGCATGGCTTTTTCAAGCATAGGAATATCTTTTTTGTCTCTCTTGTTTCCAATGGCAATGGCGATGTTGCGTAAATATCCGCGTCGCTTGGTACGTTTGACGGGAGATTTTTTGAAGCGTTGGTTAAATGTTGCAGGGTCAAGAAGCAGGTCTCCACTTAGGACGGGAAGCGGGATTTTTGTTTCAAAAGCAGAATCGGCTGGTTGAGAGAATCTGTTCCATGGGCAAACTTGTTGACAAATGTCACATCCAAAAATCCAATTTCCTATTTGTTCTCGCAAATTTTCTGGAATTTCAGTTTTATGTTCAATCGTGAGATATGAAATACAGCGATTTGAATCAAGCGTGCGGTCTGGCAAGATGCAGTTTGTAGGGCAAGCGCTGATGCAACGATTGCAAGTGCCGCAATGGTCGGTGGAAAAAGGTTGGTCGGGTTCAAGCTCGATGCCAAGCAAAATTTCTGCAAGAAAAAATGTGGAGCCTGCTTGCGGATTGATGAGCATGGAATTTTTCCCAATCCAACCCAAGCCTGCGCGTTGAGCAAGTTCACGTTCGAGAATTGGTCCGCTATCTGTGTAATATCGGTTGGGAATTTTTTTGCCAAGGTGTTCTTCAATAAACTTGACAATGGCTTTCAGTTTATCTGGGAGTACATCATGATAGTCATCACCGAGCGCGTAAGAAGCGATTTGTAAGTTATGGTCTCGATATGGCGGCTTGTTTTCTTCAATGTTTTTTTGATTTGTATTCACGCCGCCTACTCGACCATCAGATGATAAAGGGGCATAAGGTATTGCCAAAACCAAAATAGATTTACATTCGGGCAGAATTTGTTTTGGGTCAGCGCGACGTGTGAGGCTTCGCTCTGTTGATAAGTAATTCATTTCCCCGTGATAGTTTTTGTTTATCCAATCTTGAAAAATATTAAAGTGTTCAAGTGGCTCAGAAGAAGTAACGCCAGTTAGGATGAATCCTAACTGGCGTGCTTTTTCTTTAATGGCTTGTTTGAGGTTATTGGACAACAATCTTTACAATGAGGATGAAGTCTTTTTTACCAAATGGAATGCCTTGTGCATTGACCATTTGCCAATAGCCAGTGTATTCGCCTGGTGTTGTAGGTGCTTTGAATTGAATTGAGACCTCAACTTCTTGTCCAGGTGCAACCAAGGCTGAAAGCGGAATGGGTTGCGCATTCATGTTGTTATTCGGTGGCGAACTATATGAGAAGATGGCTTTGTAATTTGTATCCCAAGTACAGATGCCGGTATTTTTTATTTTCCAAGTTTTGACAAATTCCTGACCGGGTGTCATAGGTGTGCCATCTGGAATGGTGACATCTAATGTAGTTAGATCAAAGGAATAATCATCACAGATTGCGCCGGGTGTGCCAAGTGCTACTTGGGTTGGGTCCGTTGCAAGGATGAGAGTCGCTGTCGCAATCGGAGTCTCTGGTGTGGCTGTTTCTGTGGGCGGTGCAGATGTAGGTGTGAATGCGGCGGCGGTGAGTGTTAATTCTGAAATTACAGTGCTAGCGGCTGAGGTGCGAATTGCCAATACATCCGGTGTAGGTTCAATCGGTGTGGCAGGGGCACAGGCGGCAAGGAGTAAGGCGGTTGTTAGTAGAATGATAGGCAATTTAATTTTCATGAAGGCTCTCCTTTAATATTGCCTTATCTATGGAACAACAGTAATCCAAACATATACAAGCGGACCAAAATAATTGCCTGCATCATCTTTCAGCTTCCAATATCCTTTGTATTGTCCAGGGTCCTTAGGTGCTTTGAGTTTCACAATAAAAGATTGGCTATGTTTTGGCTTTGTATATTCTTCTAATGTATTTTTCTTTAATGCAATATCGTATCCGTTAAGTTGGGAAACATTGGCTTCCGGTGGGAAATAATCTTGCAAGTAGTCAAAAACATACCCTTCATCCCATGTACAAGTGCCTGTATTAAGAATTGTCCATGCTTTAGAAAACTCTGCATTTACTTTGACAGAGTCTTTATCAAAAGGTTTTGTTTCTCCAATATAGGCACCGTCATTACAACCATTTGTTGTTGTGAATGTATTGATAACACCGACTGTCGGTGTTATTAGCAATTGAGGAGTTAACCCAGGTTGTTGGGTATTTAATGAAAAAGGTGTATTTGTTGCGCCAAATGTTGAGGATGTAGGCAACGGTGCTAATGTAATCGTTGCAACCAACGTGTCAGTTGGCAGTGGAGTTGGTGGAACTGCGGCGGCAGTTTGAGTCTGTTGTATGGCAGATTGCGTTAATACAATCCCAAATGCTTGCGTTTGGATTGCACCTGCATCTTGTTCAGGAGGTGGGGTTGCACCGATATTACAAGAACTGATAAGAATAGATGCAAGTATCACACCTGCTAGCCAATTAAACTTGCTAAATTTCATGTTACGAACCTCCGAAAATATTACATATCATTATAACTCACTATGGCGTAGGCGTTTCAGTGGGCGTTTCTGTAGATGTTTCAGTAGGGGTGAGCGTGAATGTAGGAGTCAGTGTCAGTGTGGGAGTAGGAGTCAGCGTAGTGGTTGGAGTACGGCTGGCGGTCGAAGTGGGAGGCGGGTTGCCAGTCCGTATAATGCGGGGGTTGAGCCAAATAGCATAATCTTGATTGTTGCCGCCATTTGCATTTACTTCTAAAATGAATTTTAAAGTCTCACCTGCTAGGCTATTTAAGCTTATATCAATCGTGTAATATTTTCCTTCATAGGCTTCATTCCAAGTTCCAAGCGTTTTTATTTGACCATTATTAAGGTAATTCAACTTGAATATCACATTACACTTTGTGGCTTCATTCTGACAATATACCAAAGCACGAAAACGATCGCCGTTTTGTACCGTGAAGGCAGGGAACTGTCCGCTGATGATTCCATTTCTTCTATCACGTGGGACACTTAATAAACCAACTTCTTCTGACTTCGCACCGTTTTCAAGGTTGGGTTTATTTAATTTTATAACATAGCCGTTTGCATCGCCATTTGTACCGGGACATGGGATTATGTTATTCCCATTTGACCATTCTGCTTGGCAATAACTATCAGCAAAGTTGTAGGCTACATAGGCCGGACCCGTCACTTTAATTTTTACCCAAAATGCAGTATCGGCTTGCGCGCCGATGCCAAACAACCCACCAGAGGCGTTGCGTAATTTCCAGTAACCAGTAAAGTTGCCATCTGTATTTGGAGATTTAAGCGTGACTGGGATTTCAATATATTGCCCTGGCGCAACACTGCCCGCAAGTGCAACGGCAGAAGGCGCACTCATCGCATCACCGCCAAAAAACACAATGGCGTAAGATGTAGTCCATGTGCAGGTGCCAACATTTTTGATACGCCAAATTTTCACGAAACTTGTATTCTGTGCGACGACGCTTCCATCGGGATAAGTGACATCTGCAAGGAATTGCGCCGCATCACACTTAGACGTGGAAACGGGTGTGCCTGCGTTAACAGTATTTGTCGGTTGAGCAGTTCCAATCGTAGCAGTTGGAAGAGGCAGACCCGGCGTCGCGGTGCCACCAGCTTCAACCGTCAATGCCGAGGCGGTGTACAGGCTGTTCAGCGTGGCAAACGTGTCTGGTGTGCTTGCTGAATTAGACGGCACATTACAGGCGAGTTGAACAATCAACAAAATTGCAATAGTAAGGATTAATGGTTTACGAGACATGGTTCCTCCGTTTGGTCATTTCTCTAATGATTAAAGACGAACCGTTTTGAGGAAAAGTTCCCAATAAAAAGAAGCCAGCAATTGCTGGCTTCTTTTTATTCTTATGGGCAGAAAAAGCTGAAGCCAACAATTGGATATTCTTTATAGACTGGCTCTAATAAGACAATTTGAAACCAGCGATTGTCATTTTGAGAAGCGGCACGCCCTAGTTTCCAAACTCGTGTGAAGGTTTTCTTTGTAGCGGATGTGACCGTAACAGTTTGGGGACCGCCATTGTTGTTATCTTGTTGACCCCATCTAAATTTAAACTCTAATGGACCATTTGTGGTGAAAGTAGCATACGCTGTATAGGTGATATTGGCAGGTTGGCATCCCGAAAGCGGGTCACGTGTTACGTAAAGTTCTACATTGGTGACCGCATATTCTGGTTTTTCATCAGAAGAGATAACTACTTCGGTATAGAAAGCGGCATTTAAATAACCTACTCCAAAGTTAATACCATCGGGTGTTTGCAATTTCCATTCTGAGCGATAGGTTCCATCGGCGGTTGGTGCGGTTAAGACAAGTGAGATGGGTATGGTTTGTCCGGGACCAGTAATTTGTGGCAAGTTATAAACGTATCCGCCGCCTAAAACATCTCCATCCCAAAAAACAATTTTATAACTTGTATCCCAGACGCAAGTGCTGGTATTGGTAATATACCAAGTTTTTGTAAATTGTTCGCCGGGCTTAAAGATGGTTCCATCTACAATATTTTCATCTTGTAAACTGGCTTTAGCACATTCTGCTTTTGAGCCGCTATTTGATGAGGCAGTAGTAGGAGGCAAAGTTGGTGGAGTGGTTGGCAATTGATATGGAGTTTGGGTTGGGATTATAGTCGCTTCAGGCGTAGGGGTGGGCTGATTCGCGTTTTGGGCGGCGACAGTTTCTGCCACAGCAGTTTGAATAGCAGTTTCAGTACCCGCATCACTGCCACAGGCTGAGATGACGAGTATGATAATTGTAAGGGTAGCAAATATAAAATATTGTCGTGATTTGTGCATTTTTTTCCTTTCATTTGTAGAAAAGATTATACTGTTAAATAACAACGCCCGTACTCACGGGCGTTGTTAGATTAAGAAACTTTTATCTTTTACGGGCAGGTGAATTGAGCCCGCCCAAATTGCTGGTTGTTGGGCGAATCTACATAGAGGTCAAACCAGTGGGTGCCAGAAGCACTTGTATTCCAAGAAATTGAAACAGATTGTGTTCCAGCGGCGGCAAAGACTAAATCTGGTGGTACAGGTGGCGTCGCACCGTCGCTTCTTATCCACTTAACTTTTACAGTGCCAGGTCCGTTGACTGTGACATTGGCTGTGGTTGTAAAGCCGTTACATCCACCAACATTGGCAAAGCTGACACTTGTCACTGCAAATAATGGTGCAGAGGTATTTGTCGGTGCGGCGACTTTGATTTCTACATAAAATGCTCTGCCTTGATAGCCACTGACGATTGGCACAAGTACATTCCCATTGGTGACCAAACGCCAATAACTGCGATATGTGCCGGGTGTGTTGGGAGCTTTGAGGTCTACATCAATATCAATTTCTTGTCCGGGGTTAACGGCGGCGATGGCTTTGGTGGCGGGTCCGTTCATGGATTCGCCGCTGTCAAAAACAAGCGAGTATCCATTCCATGCACAGGCTCCGATATTTTTGAGTCGCCATTTTTTATTGAACGTTTGACCGGGCAACATGGTGGTGCCATCGGGAATGGTAACATCGGTAACAAATTGTGCCAGTGGGCAATTTGGCGTTGCAGTTGCGGCGGGTGTGCTTGTAAAAATAGGTGATGAAATTGGAGTTAAGGTTGCAAGCCCAGATGAAGTTGCTGTGAAAATCGGTGTAGCGTTTGCAGGTGTAGCACTGAGTAACGCTTCAATCGTCTGTGCGGCGGCTGTGGCGCTTAGGTCTTCACCTTGATTGTCACGTGGGAGGTTACAGGCGCTGAGGAATAATATGATTATTAATAATAGATTGTAGTGGCGTGTTTTTTTGTTCATCTTTTCTCCTTCGACGAATGGTATTTTACCGCAGGTTGATTTTTATTTTATCTCTTGTTGTCTTATAAAAAAATCCTAAAGGCTTTGAGAAACCTTTAGGATTTAGTATCAAGTTGACCCGTAGAAGGAGGCGTTTATTTTTCGTAAGGCTGACCATCTGCGGCGGGGGGGATGGCTCTGCCGACAACGCCGGTCAAAATAATCATGGTGACGATGTAAGGTGCCATCAATAAAAATTCAGATGGAATTGGAACTCGTAAAATTTGTAATTTAACTTGTAGTGAATCTGCAAAGCCGAAGATGAGGGATGAAGCGAATGCACCAATGGGTGTCCATTTACCGAAAATTGTGGCGGCGAGACCAATGAAGCCTTTGCCTGAGGTCATTAGTTCATCAAAGCGGCCAACGGAGCCGATTGTGAAATATGCACCGCCTAAGCCTGCTATCATGCCGCCAATAATGACGTTGACGTAACGCATGAGATAAACGTTGACGCCAAGTGTATCTGCGGCTTTGGGGTGTTCGCCGACCGCGCGAGTGCGAAGGCCCCAAGGGGTGTAAAAGAGTGTAATGTGCATGAGTACAACAAGCACCAACATTAAGTAGACAATGATGTTGTTTGCAAATAATGTTGGTCCGAGCACTGGGATTTCTGAAAGAATAGGAATAGAGATAATAGGAAATGTGCCGGAGTTGTTTAATGTATCGCTTTGTAAATATTTTGCGCTGAGAAATGAAGTTAAACCTGCGCCAATGATATTAATGGCAACGCCACTGACGACTTGGTCAACTTTGAAGCGGATAACCAGAAAAGCATGAAATGCGGCAACCAAGCCACCAACAAGAATTGCGGCGATTAATCCAATATACAAATTTTGGGTAATGCTGGCGGTCACTACAGCAATCTGTGCGGACATCAGCATGATACCTTCAACACCAATGTTAATCACAGCCGCTCGTTCACTGATAACACCGCATAATGCGGCAAGGGCAATGGGTGTAGCACGAACAAGTGAACTACTTAACATGCCTGTCAGGTTAAAGGATTTGTCTTGTGCTGCCCAAGTCAGAAATGCTGTGACAAAGGTGAAGGCGATAATTCCAATTAATAAACCAGTAGATTTAACACCTCTTGCAAGTTGATATGCACCTGCAAACACGATAATTGCAACCATTAAGTAGATGGTTGTTTGTGCAGGTACGATTAAATCCGGTATGACAATGGCTTGTGTACCAGCGACGTTTAACCCAAACGTAGTTTGTACTCCTGCTTGTGTATTTAAGCCAAAGAATAAATACATCAGCACGCCAACAATTAGTAAAGTCATGCCATAAGAGACACGTTTACGTTTTTCAAGTGCCAAATTAGTTACTTGTACATTTGTGTTTGACATGTTATTTACCCCAGCCGCGGGTTAATACGGTCTCTTCGACTTTGATAGATTTGATTCGGTATAACCAACGGATAATGGCAGGTGCGGCAACGAAGACAATCACCAAACCTTGAATAATCGAAATAATATCAACTGGGATGCCCGCCATGGATTGCATGTTAGTGGCACCGCTTCTTAAGAAACCAAATAATAAAGCCGCTAAGACGACGCCAAACGGATGACTCTTCCCAAGCAAAGCGATTGCAATTGCATCAAACCCGTAGCCAGATGAGAAGCCCTGCCCGACCCAGTGGTCTACACCCAAAACTTGAGCACCTCCGCCCAAACCTGCTAAAGCACCTGCTAATGACATTACTAAGACAATGTTTTTGACAATGCTCATGCCAGCATATTTGGCGGCATCTGGGTTGGCGCCTACCGAACGAATTTCAAACCCAAGTGTAGTTTTGAATAAGAACCAGTAAACCAAATATGCAAAGAGCAGAGCCAAAAAGAAGCCAAGATTGAATCGCAGTGGGTCTTCAAAAAATCGTGGAAGTTCAGCACTGGCTTGCACATTGGGAGTCACCGGTCGAAAATTTGAGGCTTGCATGGGTCCCTTTAAAAGCCAGTCGCTCAAACGAAATGCAATCCAGTTCATCATAATCGTATTGACTACTTCATGTGCGCCAAAGCGTGCTTTGAGATAGCCCGGAATCATGCCCCAAAATGCCCCGCCTGCCGCACCAGCCAAAAGCGCCAACGGTAAGTGAATAATCATTGGCAAGCCTTTAATGCTATAGCCTATAAACGCGGAACATAATGCGCCAATAAAAACTTGACCTTCTGCACCGATATTGAACAAACCGGCTCGAAAGCCAATTGCAACTGCAAGACCTGTAAAAATATATGGTGTTGCAGTAACTAGACTTTCTGTAAACGGATATAAAGACCTCACCAAAGCATTATTATCGCCTGTAGCAAAATAAGTTTGCATGCCCGCGATGATTACACTAGGTGAACCAAATGAACCAGCGAACAAAGCCGCGTACGCTTGAAATGGATTTGACCCACTCAAAGCCATCACGACCCCGCCTAAAATCAAGCCGCTGAGCACAGCAAGCACTGGCACAAGCAAGGCTTGCCGTAGAGAACTTTGCTCTTTTTGTTTTTCAGTTTGTTCTTTTTTTTCTTTGGAGGCTTTTTCACTCACAGGGAAGGTCTCCTATTTTTTCTTTGACGTTTTTTCAGGATGAATGCCTGCCATCAACAAACCTAAATCTTCTTTGGTGGCTTGCTTAGCATCTAGCACATCCATAATTTGTCCTTTATACATTACAGCGATTCTATCGGACAAAGCCAAAATTTCATCTAACTCAGATGAAACCACTAATACACCAGTTCCTTCATCACGTTTCTTGATAATTTGTAGATGGATATATTCAATCGAACCGACATCTAAACCGCGAGTTGGTTGTGAGGCAATTAACAAATCAATTGGACGAGAAAACTCACGTGCTACAATCACTTTTTGTTGATTCCCACCTGAAAGTGTACCTACATTGACATAAATATTTGGTGTGCGCACATCATACTGTTTTATCAATTCTTCTGCATTGCTGAAAATTGGTTTTTCTTGTAAAGAAACCCCATGCGCAAACGGTTCTTTGTAATAAGTGCACAAAACCATATTGTCATGAATTGGAAAATTAAGAATCAAACCATGTCGCTGACGGTCTTCAGGAATATGCGCCACACCACTTTCTAATATTTGACGCGGCGTTGCATTGTGAAGCATTTTCCCCTCTAACTCAATTGTGCCACCATCAACAGGTAACAAACCAGTCAGTGCATAGACCAACTCCGTTTGTCCATTCCCTTGCACACCTGCCACACCCAGCACTTCACCCTTGCGAACCTCAAACGAAACACCACGCACAGTCATATTTTGACGTTCATCTCGAACAAATAAATTCTCGACTTTAAGAACCGCTTCTTTCGGCTCGGCAACTTTTTTCTGCACCACCAAACTGACATCACGCCCCACCATCATCGTCGCCAATTTTTGAGGCGTGGCATTACTCGGCTCAATCGAACCGACCATTCTACCTAGCCGCAACACAGAAATATCATCTGCAATGGCAATTACTTCTTTCAGTTTATGTGTAATGAAAATAATAGATTTACCCGCCTTAATTAACGTATTAATAATTTTGAACAAACCTTCTACTTCTTGCGGAGTCAACACAGCCGTCGGCTCGTCCAAAATCAAAATATCAGCACTGCGATATAACACTTTGATGATTTCAACTCTTTGCTGAATCCCTACAGGCAAATCTTGGATGTAGGCATGTGGGTCAACTTCTAGCCCATATTGCTCCGAAATTTCATGGATGCGTTTTGCAACCTTTTCTCTATCTAAAAATAAGCCGTTTTTTATTGATTCGACCCCTAACATCACATTTTCAACCACCGTCATCACAGGTATCAACATAAAATGTTGATGCACCATACCAATGCCTAGTTCAATTGCATCGTTTGGACCATTAATTTCTACCTCTTTGCCGCGTACAAATATTTTACCTTCATCCGGTTTGTATAACCCATAAAGAATGTTCATCAATGTGGATTTACCCGCGCCGTTTTCCCCCAACAAGGCAAGAATTTTACCTTCACGCAACGCAATATCTATTTTGTCATTTGCAAGCACACCCGGAAATCGTTTGGTGATGCCTTGCAACTCAAGCACATTTGCCATTGCGAACTCCGTTATTTTCAAAAATTGTCAGGCAAACTGCCTGACTTGTATCATTAAACCCGAAAGGTCTTCTTTGCACCGTATTGAGTGCATTACAACTTACTGAATAATATCAGAACACCTTCAGGGTTTAATCCATAAAAATAAAAAGCCGGAGGAGATTTCCTCCCCCGGCTTTTTTATTTCAGACAGATTTATTCAACAGAGATAGTACCATCAATAATGCCTTGGCGAACAGCCTCAAGTTCGGCTTTAAGTTCGTCAGAAGCACCAGCAACGTCAGCAAGACCAACGCCACCATTTTCGAGAGTACCAACATACACGCCACCAGCAAAAGAGCCATCAACCATGGAAGCAGTTGCATCGTAAACAGCTACGTTGACGTTCTTCAAAACGCTGGTAAGAATGACATCAGTATATTCAGCGGCTGAAACAGTCCAGTCCACATCCACACCAATAATCCAGCATGAGGCGGTTTCTTGGCAATAAGCCGCAGAACCAAGACCTACAGGACCAGCTACAGGCATGATAACGTCAGCACCTTCTTGAACGAAGGATTCGGCGAAGGAACGACCATCATCCAAGGATTCAAAGTTACCGGTGAAGGAACCATCATTCGCTGCTGTATCCCAACCGAGAACTTCTACAGTAGTGCCTTTTTGTGCGTTATAGTAATTCACGCCGGCTTCAAAGCCTTTCATAAAAATGGTCACAGGAGGAATGTTGATACCACCGAAGGTAGCAACTTTGCCTGTTTGGGTTGAGGCGGCGGCGGCGTAACCAGCCAAAAAGCCAGCTTGGTCAGTTGCAAAGGTGAGTCCCAAAACATTAGGAATTTCACTTGCGGAACCACAGGTTTGACCTTCAGTGAAATCAGTGCCGAAGCAGTCTGGGTAAGAGTAATCCACAATAGCAAAGCTAGTGTCAGGATTGGCTTTTGCGGCAACGGCTGTATCTACACCAAACAAGAAACCGACAGTGATAATCAAGTCAGTATCTTCATCAACAAATTGTTGAATGTTCTTGGCATAGTCAGATTGTTGAGTAGATTCTAAGTACTTACCTTCCACACCAAAATCTGCAACAGCATTTTCAACGCCTTGCCAAGCGCCTTGATTGAAGGACTTATCATCAATACCGCCAAGGTCAGTGACTTGACCAACTGAGATTACATCAGCAGGTGCTTCGGTAGCAGGTGCTTCGGTAGCAGGTGCTTCAGTAGCAGGTGCTTCAGTAGCAGGTGCTTCGGTAGCAGGTGCTGCTCCGCCACCACAAGCCGCGAGAATCATTGAAGCAATGATTAACAGGGCTGAAACAAAATAGAACTTTTTCATGTTTTCTTCTCCTCTAGAAGAGTAAATTTAATGGCTTGCTTTTTAGCATAGCCTTACGACGCTGTAAGTATAAATCCTCTATACCCTTTATGCAAGTATGAAGATTGTTAAGGTTTTTCAGATGAAACATTTGTATAGATTTCTTTATTCCACAACGAAGTGATTAAAAAATCTAAACCAATGGTTAATTCTTGCGGAAATTTTGGACTCAACGGTACAAACTGGATTTGACCAATTCTGACTGGTTGTATTAATCCTTCTTTGACAAAACGCATCACCTCTTGGATTTCAAAACTGCTTGCCCCATATACACTGGTCACTACGCCTTTGCCATTTTCTCCCAAAGCCTGCGCCTGATTCCGTTCTGTACCAATTGCATAAAGATTGGATTCACTTGCCGCCCGTAACGCACCTTGACCTGTAACCCCGCCTGCCGCAAAGACTACATCTGCGCCGCGTTTGATTAATGAAATTGCATTTTCATATCCCCAAGTTTCATCAATAAATAATTTTTCCCTGTCACCACTATCACGATATAAAACTAAAACTTTGATTTCTTGATTGACAAATAATGCGCCTGCCCGAAACCCTTCACAATATCGCCACATCGAATCGATGCCGGAAGTTTCACACACACCAGCAATCATTCCAGTTTTAGAAATTCTCGCCGCCAAAGCGCCAGCGACGAATCCCATTTGGTCTTCTGGGAAGGTAATGGCGATAAGATTCGCGCGAGATTCTTCAAAGGGTTGATTTAAGCCGACGAAGACAGAATCAGGATACAAGTCAGAGGAATGAAGCGTTTCATCTAGTAAGCCAATGCCAGAGGTGATGATGACATCAAAACCTTTTTGAGCAAAATAATCTATATTTTTTTGATAATCGCGTGTATCTACTGATTCAATATATGCTATTTGATTTGTGATTCCATTTGCTTGTGATATTTGCAACCCGACCCACGCATCTTGATTGATGCCATAGTCATTTATCCCAAGCGTATCTGTGACCAACCCCGCGCAGAAAATTTCTTCATCAAAACAACTTGGTGACTGGATGCAAGCATGTAATACCAAGCATCCAATCACCAACAAAAAACTTTTTAACTTGCCAACTTTCAAACTTCTCAACTTGAATTTGCTTCTCCCTTTTTCACGCCCATCATCAACCAAAATGCGATTAATAAAAATACTGGCGCAATAATCATAATCATATTGTAGTTATTGCCCGTCAGTTGAATTGCCCAACCATTTACGTTTGGACCGACAATTGCAGAGAGTGTTGAAAATAAATAATACAAACCAGTGAATGTGCCAACGCGAGCCAAGCCCGTTAAATCTACAACCATAGGCAATGAGTTGATGTTGATAAATGCCCAAGCGATGCCACATAAAATTAACATCACACCTGCCAGCGTTAACATGCGTGCGCCACCTTCAACAAGTGGAATGCCGACCAATGGCAATGGAGCAATACCAGTTAACAATGCTTCGGCTGGTGTAATGAATAATAAGAGAAACATGACGCTTAAAATAATTAAACCAATGCTGATGGTTAATCTACGCCCGATTTTTCCTGCCAGGAATCCTGATGGCATGGCGGCTAATACAAAGAATAACGGAAGCACTGAAAGCAATGTAGCACCATCACCTTCGTTTAATCCAAGATGATTTTTTGCATACAGCGTAAAGAATGTTTCAACGGCGGAATATCCAATAAACCAGAAGAAGATGGCAAGCAAAATGCGAAGCCCGCTTTTATCTGGGTCGTTATAAATTTCTTTTAAGCTTTCGAGCATACTTGGTTGTTTTTCAGAGTCACCATATTCTTTTGGCTCTTCAATAAAAAGATAAACAATTAATGCTGAAACCAAAACCAATGCAGAGCCTAACCAAAATGGAAAACTTGGACTCATTTTGTATAATGCGCCACCTGCTTGTAATGCCACAATGACTCCGATGCCACCCATAAAATTGACAATGCCGTTGGCTTGTGACCGAAATTCTGAAGGTGTGATGTCTGGCATTAATGCAACCAATGGCGTGCGCCATAACGCGGCACTTAATAACAATGTGCTTGTACATGCTACAAATAATGGAAGAATCGCGGCGATAGGAACCAATCCAAACGCAACAGCTGTAATGGGAGCGCCGATTAAAATAAATGGAATGCGTCTGCCAAGTGGACTTCTTAATCTATCAGACCAAGCGCCGACAGGTGGTTGAATAAATAACGCGGCAATGTTATCCAAAGTCATAAAGAAGCCAACGAGTGCCGCTGAAAGCCCAAATTTTTCTGAAAGAAAAATTGGAACAAAAGCGTTATACACGCCCCAAACCACACTCACTCCAAAAAAACCAAAACCAAGTAGGAAAGTTTTGCCGTAATTTAATCGTGATGATGACATAGTTTTTTCTCCATAATGAATTTGCCTTGATATAACGAAAGAAGAAAGAGGAAAGATAGTTTATTCTTCTTTCTTCTTTCCTCTTTCTTCTAAATTTTCTAAAAACTTCAAATCATCTTTTGATAATTCTGCTTTTTCCAACATATCGGGGCGTTTTCTAAATGTTCTTTCGAGTGCTTGTTCGCGTCGCCATTTATCAATTTTGGCATGGTCGCCTGAAAGCAAAACATCTGGAACTTTATCTCCACGAAATTCTGGTGGACGTGTGTAATGTGGATATTCCAACAAACCCATAGCATGTGAATCATCTTCTGCACCAGTTGGGTCGCCTAAAACATTTGGCAGTAGACGTGAAACCGCATCAATCACGAGGAGAGCTGGGATTTCACCTCCAGTTAAGACATAATCCCCGATAGATATTTCATCGGTCACAAGATTCTTGCGGATGCGTTCATCTATGCCTTCGTAACGTCCACAAATCAATGCAATGCGTGGGTATTGAGATAGTTCTTTAGCAATACTTTGATTGAAGACTCGTCCTTGTGGGGTGAGTAAAATGATTGGGATTGTTGAATCAGGTTTCCCCGAAGTTTGAAGCGGGCTTATATCTAAAACTTTTTCTACGGCTTCAAAAACAGGTTCAGGTTTCATCACCATGCCACCACCACCGCCATAAGGCGTATCATCTGTGACGTGATGTTTGTCGTATGTGTAATCGCGGATGTTGTGAACATTAACTTTTATTAATCCCCGTTCTTGTGCGCGTTTGAGGATGCTGGTTTCCAAATAAGAAGGAAATACTTCTGGCAGGAGCGTAAACACCTCAAATTGCATCTTGAAATTTTAGCATATAAGAAGCAAATTAGAAGTACAGCCTATTGCTTGACTTTGCTTTCCTGCGAATGGTAATATGATTTGACTATGTCATTGCGAGGAGGGTTTTTGTTTTTTCCCCGACGCTTGTCCTGAGCCTGTCGAAGGGAAGCAATCT
>JAEURF010000099.1 GCA_016789205.1 Anaerolineales bacterium | reverse complement strand
TAACCCGTATCAATAAAGAAAATTGGTAAGTCAGGGACGATGCGGGTTGCCATGTGTAACAACGGCATAGATTGTGTTTGGAACGATGAACTCATCGCAATGTTTTGTGAAAAACGCGTCTCAGCCCATTCGATAATCTCTTGCGGTGTCTTCTCTTCAAACTCTTCTGAAAGCCTTTTTACTTTTTGTACCGATAACATGCCCGCATTATACCGTTATAATGACTGCGTGAATTCAGAGATTGCAAAACAGTTAATTGAATTAAATCGAAAATTTTATGACCAATTTGGCGATTCTTTTTCTGCCACGCGCGGGCGATTGCAAAATGGCGTAATGAAAGTTCTTGAAGCCATTCAAGATGATGAATCGGTTTTGGATTTGGGCTGTGGAAACGGGCTCTTTCTACATACATTATCCAAACGGGGACATAACGCTCCGCTTCTCGGCGTGGATTTCAGCCTGCCTCTGCTTCGGGATGCTGAATCTTCGGGTGGAGTTGAGTTTCGGGAAGTGGATTTGTCTAAGCTTTCAGCTTTCAGCGATCAGCTACTGATTACTGATAATTGGTCACTGATTACTTGTTTTGCAACCTTGCATCATATTCCCTCAAATGAAATACGATTAGATATTTTGAAAACGGTAAAAACATTACTGAAACCAAATGGAAGATTTGTTTTGTCGAATTGGCAGTTTTTGAATAGTGAAAAGTTGAAGTCAAGAATCCAAAGTTGGGAAAAAGTTGGTTTAACGAATCAAGATGTAGATGAAAATGATTATTTGTTAGATTGGCGCAATGGGGGAGAAGGTCTGCGGTATGCACATCATTTTTCAAGTGAGGAATTGCATACGCTGGCGAATCAAGTTGAAATGCGAGTCGAGGCGGAATTTTTATCTGATGGGGAAAATGGAAGATTGGGCTTATATCAAGTTTGGCGTCACGCTTGAGTTTCATCCACCACAACACGATTGCGACCCGAATCTTTTGCTTTGTATAACGCGGCATCAGCTCGTTGAACAAGGTTATTTAATGTTTCATTTTGATGTGCTTCGGCTACGCCAATGCTGGTTGTGATGCGTAAATCGCCAGCATCACTTGTAAAAGGTGCATTCATAATGGATTGACGCAAGCGTTCGGCGATGACTTGTGCGGCTTGTAAATTTGTTTCGGGTAAAAGAATCACAAACTCTTCACCGCCGTATCTGCCGAGCAAATCAATGGCGCGTAAATTTTTTTGGCATCGCTCTGTAAATCGTTGCAAAATTTGGTCGCCAATGGCATGGCTATATTGGTCGTTAATTCTTTTGAAGTGGTCTATATCAAACATCATCACAGAAAATGGACGATGAATTCGCCGTGCGCGTTGAAATTCAAATTCACCGAGTTGAAATAAACCGCGCCGATTGTAGATGTTGGTGAGTGGGTCGGTAATGGCTTGCGCTTGTGTTTCTTGATAGATGCGTGCATTTTCTAGCGCGATAGCAACTTGATTTGCAAATTCAGTGGCGATTTTGATATCTGCTTCTGAAAAGCGATTCGGTTGATAACTATCTATAGCGAGCAAGCCTACAGTTTTATTTTGTACAATTAATGGCACGCCGAGCCAAGAGACAATGCCATTGGCAGGCGGTTCTCGAAAGGCTGAGTACTTTTTCCAAGCGTCTGTTAGGGAATAGGGTTTTCCAGTTTCTAGCACAATCGTATTTGGGTTATCGCCCGGAACTGGGAAGCGTACACCTAATACTTCCACATCATCTGGCCAGCCTAATCCGCCGACAATATGTAATTCATTATCTTTATACAATTGTACAGAAGCACTATCGTAAGGCAATACTTGTTTTAATTGTTCTAAAATATGTGTAGCCGTTTCGTCCATTTCAAGTTTTTCGGCAACTGCTAAACTGGCTTTACGCAAAATTTCAGAAGTATCGGCGCGGCGTTTGGCTTCATCTACGACCTGAAATTTTTCAAGCGCAAGCGCAATCAATGCAGAGGCTTGTTCACAAATGGAAATTTCATCCGCACTGAATTTGTGCGATTGATTAAATGTCATAATCACCGCGCCTAATTTTTTTTCTTCCGCAATTAACGGAAGCACCAAAATAGATTGTGTGTGAGTAGGTTGTTGATAAATATTTGCATCTTTGGCGGCATCTTCAATGACAAGGGTATGCCCTGCTTCTAAAACCAATTCGGTGAAGGTCCGTTCTGCGGGCTTGGGTTGAATAGATGTGTAAATATCTTTTTGTGGTCCGTATGCGGCAATTGGCATTGGGCGTTTACTTGCTTCATCCCATAAAGTTAAGAAACAACCATTGGCATTAATCAGTTCTCCTAATCGTTCTACAATGGTTTGTGCCATATCTTTTACATCACTTGCTTTCAATGAGACTTTTACAATGTCTTGTAATAATCCCAACGTGCGCTGACGATGCATTAATTTTTGTTCTGTGCGGGCGCGTGTTTCAGCCGCACCAAAAATACTTGCGGCGATATGAAATGCTTCTAACTCGGTGGATGTCCATATTCGTTCATATCTGCATTCATCAAATAAGATAAATCCCCACCATTGAAAATCTACAAAAATCGGCACCACCACAATCGAAAGGCTTTCCCTGCCTTTATAAAATTCTTGTTCCTCTTGGGGCAAATTTTTTACAATTCCGTCAATCGGTAAACCTTGTGAAAGCCAATCTTCCCATCTGCCAAGCCCGCTTTTCCGCAAAGGCACATGTCGCAGTGACGGATTATTGATTTGCGGTTTGACCGATGGCGATGCCCACTCATAACATAAACTTGAATGAATGACGCGATTCTCATCCGTATAATTCATCACCACTGAAACACGGCTGACATCTGCCGCTTGCCCAATCTTTTCTAACACGCCGGGAATATTATGTTCCCATGTTGAAGCTCTCAAAAATTGTTCCGCCGCCATACTAATAGCAGACATAATCAACTCACGGCGGCTGAGGGCAAGCTCAGTTTCTTTTCTTTGCGTGATGTCGTGTAAAACCATCATCTTGTCTTGATGATTTGGTTTCTGCGAAACATCAACTGGTGAGATTGAGGAAACGCTTAATTCATACACGCGCACCTGCTTGCCCTCCCCAACAGTTACTTCCGTTTGAATTTCCTCATTTGTTAAATAAGGTATCAATTTTTCAGCATAAGTTTTTGAAATTTCCTCAAACGGCTGACCAATCGCTTTATCTTCTGTACTGTTAAGTAAATATTCAGCTGTTTGATTAATGTATAAAACGCGCTGTTGCGGGTTTAAGACAATCACACTATCTTTCATACTTTCTAATACATGGATATGTTCTAATGGAAGAATCTCCAACAATCGGTATTTGACAATTGCCCAAGCTAGACCAAGCGCAGTCGGCAAAAAGAAAAGAGGCGTGACATCCAGATTTTGAATCAGCCCACTTCCCGTTACATAGAAGAAACTACCAATTAACGGGAAAAGAATACTCAAAATCAAAAAACTAATTTGTACCCGATATACGCTAGGTCGTTGAATAAACTCCATGATTAAAATGATGTTGGCAATAATCAAAAGTCCGTAGGTATATACAGTATGTATCCAAAAGAAAATTCCAAAATCAAGATGAAGCAAAATTAAACTGCCTACATTCGTCAATACTTCGTTATCCCACATCAGATGATGAAATTGATTTGTCCAAACCAACGCAACGCTGATTGCCGGAATAATTGAAATCAATAATTTTTTACTGGTAGAAAGCACATGCCGTTTCCCAGTAAACTCAATTGCAAAGAAAAACATAGCCAATGGAGCTACAGCAACACCTATATATTCAATTTGCGTGAAGAAAATTTTTGCAGGGATAGATGAAGAAAATAATTCTAGGCTGTATGCAGTCGTCCAAATAGACATACCCAGCATCACCTGTGCAAACGAGGTGACGGCAATTGCTGGTCTTCTGCGCCATGCATATAACCCCAGCCATGCATACGGAATGGCGGCGACCAGATAAATCAATGGAACGTAAATATCCGGGCGGTTAAGCATAGAACTTCTTTCTAAATAATTGTATCTCTGAACACCTTGCAGAAAAATAACAATTTCTAATTAATAAAAAACTTCGCACCGGATGATTGGCACGAAGTGTAAAACTTTTTTAGACAATTACTTTTTGCGGAGAGACAACATATTGCCACCAATTGTTGTGGATGCCATTTTGCCTGCCTGCCACACGCGGAAAATGATTAAACCACCATTTGTGATGTGCGCGAATTTCACCGCCGCCCCATAAAGTTGAATCCACAATGCGCACATCGCCTTTGAAGTTTGGGAAATTTAACAACCAATCAAAGCATTCACTTTTCACCGGAGTCATATTGCCCCAGTCATAATCGCTTTGACTGTTCGGCGCAAAGTGGATGTTGCCACACGCGGCTTTGCCCGGTGAAGTTTTGTCATAACGCACAAAACGATTCCACAAATTTTTATCACCGCTTAATTTGCTGAACGTTTTTTCCATAATTGATTCAGCCCGATGCCCATACGACTCAAACATCTCGCCGATATATCTTTCATACGAAAAGCCCATTATCACGAATCGTCGTTTACTTGTAGAAGTATTTGCCAAAGGTTGAGCATTACACCAAAACGCGCCCGGTCCGCCCATAACTGATTCATAAAAACCAGCATGTGGAAAACCGAAAATCCAAACTTCATCAATTTCATTTCTAGCGACACGTTGCAAAATATTAAACTTATTCAAAATCGTATTGTAATTAACTTCCTGCGGAAAATGAGGCGGCGTCACGCGATTCCAAACATCCATGAAAGTCTGAGGCGTATATCGAAATCCATCTATTTTTGTAGGGAATTCATTCACATCAATCCGTTCTACAATCTCATAACGCGCCAACCCGTTGCTAACTTCTAACAAGTCTTGAATAAAGCCGGTCAACAAATCGGTTGAGTTATACCATTTCATTTGTTGTGATAATTTCACGCCCGAGTCCATTATCGGGTCATACATCAACACCAAAACTTTACTGCGCGTACTTTGAGCTGGCTCAATTGTATTATCCGCCGGATAGCCTCTGGGCGCCGGTCTAAAAAAATTTCGAATTGAATTAAAAAACTTAAGCATGTCTCCTCCGTCGTTATGGCATGTTGACTGCGAAATATATTTGACCATCTACTGCAAGATACAACACATGGTCAGGGCTGACCGTTACTGCGCCAACTGAACCAGTAGGAATTGGATTCACGCGTCCGGTCGTCGGGCGAAACTGATTCTGCAACTCCACTGACCTTGGCGCGAAACGAAATACACTTTGCCCATCTGCATCCAACAACAAAATAGATGGGTCGGGTGGCGCGGCGAAAAGAATTTGTGTGAAGTGTGCCGCACCAAACAAATCAATATCTTGATACGCCTGAAATGGATTGACCAACGGTAGTGGGTCTTTACAATTTGATTTGCTCGCATCAATGCGGCTGTATGAACAAGAAGAAAGCCGCCCATCAGCATGTAACATATACATCTCATCCCCAGAGACGATGAAATCAATCACATCTTGAGTCGGCGTTTGCTGACCAAAAAAGAAGTATGGGCGGTCTGTAAATGTGCCATCTTTGCCTACATACACCCAGACCGCACGCGCTGAAGAATCTAAAACATATAAATTACCATTCTCTAACGTAAAGCCAGTTACACGTCCCCAGTTCGTATCCGGTGGCGGTAGGGGAATGGCTTGCGCTAAAGCACCAGATTTGCAATAGAGTAAATTTCCACTCGCATCTATACCTAACAAAGTTGCATCAATAAAATTGATAACCGGCAACGCCAAAATATCTACCAACGGACCGACAGTGTAATTTCCGTATACGCCGGGTTTGCAGTTAAAGGTCACGTCCATTTGAAAGCCACCACCACCTGATGGTGTGGCGCGCAAGGCTTCTCCGTTCGCGGCATTCAACAAATACAATGCATTTTCACTTGCCGCCAAACGGCTTACATCAATATTCGGTTTGGAACTAAATGCCGGATTGAACTGCATTCTTGTAATACCCAGCAAAATATCTAAATTGGCTTCAGCTTCTTTACGCAAGTTAATCGTCTCTGTGGTTTCGCGGTGTTCTTCTGCCCGTGTTACATTCAGCAAAACATTTTCCCAACTTTTTCTTTGTTCAATTGGGTCGGTTAAAGCCAAAGCTTGCGCACGAAATTGCTGTGCCTGATTTAGATATGCATCATATTGCTCACTGCGTCCATATCTTAAGTAAACCACACTGGCAAGGATTACTACAATCAGCGGAATTACGATTGCCATAAACAACATCAACGTATTTGATGAAACCGTTGAGTTTTCATCTACATTGGGGTCGGGTAATAAACGTGGTAGAAAATTTCTGAATCGCTCACCGATTGTGGCACTCAATTGACGTAATGATTGCATACTGCTGACAATTGCTTTTGCAGTTTGACGAGTTCTCTCAGAGGGTTCGCGTGGCGTGATG
>JAEURF010000098.1 GCA_016789205.1 Anaerolineales bacterium | reverse complement strand
GTTCAGGTCTGCTCGCGCTGACATTAAATCTAAATTTCGGTGCCCAAGTTGACCACTACATCACCGTCAACATGCGCACGTTTGAGAAGATTATTGATGCAGTGGGTGGCATTGACGTTAACATCAAAGATAAAGAAACCGCCCGCACGGCTGACTTGCCGATTGGCGAACATCATTTAGATGGTGCTCAAGCACTTAAACTCGCCCGTAATCGCGAAGGTGGAATTTTTGAACGGGCTGATAATCAAAATATAGTTTTATGCGCCTTACGAAAAAAATTAACCAGCCCAGCCATCGTTACACAAATCCCTGAACTCATCGAAGCCTTCAAAGATAATATTCGCACCGATTTCACACCAGGACAATTAAGTCAATTAGCATGTTTGGCTACACAAATGCCACCAGAAAATATTTCATTGGTCAGTTTTCCGGGAGACCTTTTCAAAACCACACGCGAATTCGACCCTGTGTTTGATAAACGTGTTTCTGTCCTCGCGGCAGATTTCAATATCTTAAGAGATTACGTCACACGCTTTCAAAGTGGTATGTGGCCCCTGCCCGCCACTGCCCCACTTCAAATTACAGATGAAGAAGATACACCGGTCGCTTGCGAATGAAAAATATTCCATCACTTGATGCACAAGCCTTACTTAAAACATACGGCTTGCGTGCCGATAAAAAACTCGGTCAAAATTTTTTGCAAGATGATTCGGCTTTAATCAAAATTGTCGAAGCCGCAGAAATTTTGCCAGATGATTTTGTTTTGGAGATTGGTCCTGGACTAGGCAGTTTAACGCGCTACCTCGCCGCCTCTTCATCTCAGGTGACAGCTGTTGAACTCGACCGAGACCTTTTGCCTCCCTTGAAAGCGACATTAAAACCATATTCCAATGTAAAAATTATTCATGCTGATATTCTTGAACTCAACATCGCGGATATTATCCACCAGCCAAATTATATTGTCGCGGCGAACATTCCATATAACATCACATCTGCTATTATTCGGCATTTATTAGAAAGTGAAAACAAGCCGCGTCGAATTGTGTTGACGATTCAAAAAGAAGTCGCGGAACGAATCTGTGCCAAGCCCGGAGATTTAAGTCTGCTGGCGTTGAGCGTGCAAGTGTATGGAAAGCCGAGTATTCATGCGATTATCCCGGCCGAGTCATTTCACCCTGTTCCAAAAGTAGATTCTGCTATTTTACGAATTGATATTTATGATGAGCCATTAATTGAAAAAGATTTAATAAATACTTTTTTCAAACTTACCAAAGCCGGTTTTAGCCAAAAACGGAAAATGTTGCATAACTCGCTTGCTTCTGGTTTGCATGTTTCAACTGCAGAAAGTGAGTCCCTGCTGAAGCAAGCCGCAATTGAGTCAAAGAGGCGGGCGGAGACTTTGTCTATTGATGAGTGGAAGATACTTTGTCAAAAATATAGATAGTACTTTTGTCTTTTGAATAACTAGTACCAATAGTATCTTTTTCGGCTTGACCAGTGTTTAAGTTATGTCATAATCAATAAAAAGGAGCAAGAAAATGATTAAGAAAAAATCAACTTTATTTTTATATGTATTTCTAATTATTGCGCTTTCAGCGTGTAATTTACCGAGCGGAGAAGCCACAGCAACCGAAGAAGTTTCTGATTTGGCGTTGACTGTGACTGCGCAAGCGCTTTTGTTGCAAAATTCTGCTACGCCAGAATTTACAGCAACACCGCAATTTACAGCAACGCCGGGCGCTAGTCCAACCCCTTCGGTTCCAACAGTATCTGTTAGTACCAATACAAATTGCCGAACGGGTCCTGGTTTAGTATATGATTTACTTGGCGGTTTAAATGTTGGGCAAACCGCAGAAATCGTTGGTAAAAACTCTTCGACTGGTTATTGGATTATTAAGCTCCCAAATAGTGCGACAATTTGTTGGTTGTTCCCTCAATATGCAACTGTGAGCGGAAACACAGCGAATTTACCAGAATACCCTGTACCGCCTACACCAACACCGACAAAAACATCCACACCGACTTCAACACCCACCCCATCTGCGCCTGTGGCGGTAGATAACCTCACCATGACCATGGCATGTCCTAACGCCAATCATTCAGGTACGTTGAATTGGAATGATAAATCCAATAACGAAGATGGATTCAATATCTATGCAAATGGTGTATTGCTTGCTAGTATTCCAGCAAACAGCACTTCATATAATGTTGCCGCTGCGCCTGGTGGTCCATTCCCTCTGGGAATTGCATCCATCTTTGAAGTTGAAGCCTTTAACGCTGCGGGTAAGTCACCTAAGAAGAGCGTAACAAAGGGCTGTGTGTAAGGCAATCTTGATAGACATAAAAAAAGCCTTGCGGATTTTTAATCCGCAAGGCTTTTTTCTTTAACACCAATTAAAAATTTGTAGAAAATATTTCTAGTACCAAAGATAGATTTGAATATAGTACTAATAGTTCACTCTTTTTCTTGACCTTTGCTTATGTTGTGTCATAATCTATTATCAAAAGGAGAAAGAAAATGCTAAAGAAAAAGTTCGATTTATTTTTATATATTTTTTTGATTGTTGTGCTTACAGCTTGTAATCTGCCGAGCGGAGAAGCAACAGCCACCGAAGAAGTTTCTGACCTGGCATTAACGGTGACTGCGCAAGCGCTTTTGTTGCAAAATTCTGCTACGCCAGAATTTACAGCAACACCGCAATTTACAGCCACACCTGAAAATACTGCTACCCCTTCTGTACCTCAAGTGAGTGTGAGTGTAAATACGAATTGCCGAACGGGTCCAGGTGTTGTGTATGATTTGCTTGGCGGTTTGAATATTGGTCAAACTGCTGAGGTGGTTGGCAAAAGTTCATCCACTGGTTATTGGATTATTAAATTACCAGGCAGTTCAACAATTTGTTGGTTGTTCCCTCAACATGCAACTGTGAGTGGGAATACTGCCAATTTACCTGAATATCCTGTACCAGCAACGCCTACCCCATCTTTACCTGCCGCACCAAAGAATTTTAAGGCAGAAAAAACTTGTGTTATAGACGGTATTACTCTTAAATATAAGGTTACAGTAAAACTAACTTGGGAAGATGTTGCCAATAACGAGTCTGGATATCGAATTTACGAAAACGGCGTTGAAATTATCGCCTTAGCCGCTGACTCAACCAGCTATACCTATAACACCACCATACCAATAGTTCCGCCACCAGGAAGTCCAGCAATCTTCACTTATGCGATTGAGGCTTACAATAGTGCAGGGAAATCAAATCAAAGAGATGCAACAGTACAATGCCAATAATAAGTAAAAGCAAGTAAAAAAAGCCTCGCGGACTTTCATCCGCGAGGCTTTTTTGTAAATCTATTTCCGTTTAATCAAACTAAGTGCCTTCTTCCCAAGAATTGAGGTAGTGAAGTTGTTCGTCAGTGAGTATGTCAATTGCAATACCCATGGATTCAAGTTTGAGGCGGGCAATTTCGTTATCAATATCTACTGGCACTGAATAAACTTTCTTTTCTAACTTGTCTGCATTTTTTGCCATGTATTCGGCGGCTAAGGCTTGGTTGGCGAAAGACATGTCCATTACAGAAGCAGGATGACCTTCGGCAGAAGCGAGGTTGATTAAGCGTCCTTCACCGAGGATGTTAATCTTGCGTCCATCTTTAGTGGTGTATTGTTCAACAAATGGGCGGACGAGATTTGGTTCGCCTTTGCTCATAGCGGCGAGTGAAGGAATATTGATTTCAACATTGAAGTGACCGGAGTTTGCAACAATTGCGCCGTCTTTCATCACTTCAAAATGATGTTTATCCAACACATTAATATCACCAGTTACTGTACAGAAAATATCGCCAATTTTAGCGGCTTCGGTCATGGTCATCACTTGATAACCATCCATCACTGCTTCAAGTGCCTTCATTGGGTCAGTTTCAGTGACGATAACCAACGCACCCATACCACGCGCACGAGATGCAAGACCGCGTCCACACCAGCCGTAACCTGCGACGACAAAATTCTTACCAGCGAGTAATACATTGGTTGCACGGATAATTCCATCTACTGTGGATTGACCTGTGCCATAGCGATTGTCAAAAAGATGTTTGGTGAACGCATCATTGACGGCGATAACTGGGAATTTCAAGACGCCATCTTTTTCCATCGCCTTCAAGCGGATTACACCTGTAGTGGTTTCTTCTGTTCCACCGATGACTTCTTTGAGCATTTGTTTGCGTTCTTCTTCTTTCAAGCCTTTTGCCCATGCGGCGAGAGAAGGTTCTAGTTTTTCAAAACGTCCCATTTCAATGAAGAAAAGGGATGAAACCAAATCAGCGCCATCGTCCATGGTCATGTGGGGTTTGTGTTCCAAGGCGGCGCGAATGTGTTTGAAGTATGTGACTTTATCTTCACCTTTGATAGCAAAGGTTGGAATTTCAAATTGATTCACCAATGCGGCGGCGACATCATCTTGTGTAGAAAGCGGATTGGATGCAGTCAGGACAATATCTGCGCCACCCTCTTGCAAAGCGACCATTAGGTTTGCAGTTTCAGTGGTCACATGCAAACAAGCCGAGACGCGCAAGCCTTTTAATGGTTTTTCTTTTTTGAAGCGTTCACGAATGGAACGAAGGACCGGCATTTCACGTTCTGCCCAATCCATGCGGCGACGTCCGCCTTCTGCTTGATTTATATCTTTAATATCGTAGTTACTCATGTATTGCTCCTTAAATTTTCGTTATTCGAGAATCGTAATTCGGGATTTGTTAGGAAGGCGAGACGATTCCCAATGCCCGGCTTCCAATTTTATTTACTTCAACAACACGTCTAGTTTACCCTCATCTTCAAAATGTTTACGGAATCGACTTACAAATTCATCACGCTTATAAGCATGGCTTTGCGGACCACGCTGTTCCAAACAATAGACTGCGGCTAATGAGCCAATTTCACCACAAAGTTTCCAATCCATGCCGTGAGAATAACCCGTTAAGAATCCGCCACGGAAGGCATCACCGACTCCTGTGGGGTCAACAATTTCATCTTCAGGGACAGTAGGAATGTGAACGGAATCACCATCAGAATATAAATCCGCGCCATCTTTGCCACGTGTGATGACTAACACTTTGACATGCTCAAGGATTTGGTCTAAGCTCCAGCCTGTCTTTTTGGAAATTAATCCAAACTCGTAATCATTACAAAACAAAAATTGCGCGCCTTCCATATCACGAGCTAGTTCGTGACCTTCAAGACGTAAGATTTGCTGGCTGGGGTCATATAAGTATGGGATTCCCAATTCACGGCACTCTGCCGGGAACTTCATCATCGCATCTGGCGCACTAGGAGAGACGATTACCAAATCTGGCTTTTTATCTAATTCTTTGATGGATTGTGTAGCGGAATGAGCCATCGCCCCCGGATAAAACGAAGCAATCTGTGCGGATGCATGGTCAGTTGTCGCGAAGAAAGAAGCGGTGAATAATCCTGGAATTACTTTCATTAAAGTCGTATCCACCCCTTTTGATTCAAGCCATTCACGATAATCCCCAAAATCCTCACCAACGGTTGCCATTACACGCGGTTTGCGACCTAATAAAGCCATCGTATATGCAATGTTTGGAGCAATGCCGCCGCGCTGTTTCGACATAGAATCTACTAAAAACGAAAGGCTAATAGACTCCAAATGTGTGGGCAGAATTTGTTCTTTGAAATGACCGGGAAAGGTCATCAGGTAATCGTAGGCGACAGAGCCTGTTAATAAAATATCCATTGTTTACTCGCAGAAAAAGGCGCACTCTCGCGAGTGCGCTGAATTTACTTTCAAGCAAAAGTTTATCACGAGCTATTATAGATGTAAAGTTTTTTGGCAATGAAATCAGACGGTAAACGATAGACCGTTGACGGTCTTTTATGGTCTACTGTCCACCGTCCAAAGTCTTCATTTGTCTCAAACTTACCTCAAATGGCGGATATGCAATTCCATTTTCGGTGACAATTCCAGTTACCAGACGGTTTGGAGTCACGTCAAATGCTGGGTTGCGGGCTTTGGCATTTTTCGGCGTGACAGGCTCACCTTGAAATTGAATATCCAAAACTTCATTGGGATTGCGCTCTTCAATCGGAATCAAATCTCCGCTAACTAAACTCAAATCAATCGTAGATGTCGGCACGACAGGGTAAAACGGCACACCATTATCAAACGCCGCGAGTGCCAACATGTATGTTCCAATTTTATTAGCCACATCGCCATTTGCAGTGGTTCTATCAGACCCGACAAAACATTTTTGCACTTTGCCCGCTTTCAAAAAATATCCCGCCATATTGTCACTAATAATTTCATACGAAATCCCATATTGTTCTAATTCCCATGCAGTTAACCTTGCGCCTTGCAAACGCGGGCGCGTTTCATCTACTAAAACATGAATCTTTTTTCCTTGTTCATGCGCGGTATGAATTACGCCCAATGCAGTTCCCCAATCCACAGTAGCCAACGCGCCAGTATTGCAATGATGAATAATCGTATCACCATCATTGATTAACGT
>JAEURF010000097.1 GCA_016789205.1 Anaerolineales bacterium | reverse complement strand
GTAATCAAACTCCGCGGCTTGACCGATAACGATGGCTCCAGAGCCAGGAATGAGGATGGTGTGAATGTCTGTTCGTTTCATTTATAAAGACCTTTAACCGCCAAGCACGCGAAGGTCGCTAAGAATCTTTTTAAAACTTTGCGCTCTTGGCGGGCTTCGCGGTTTAAATTTGTTGAATTAGATTTAATCATCATCGTTGCTCTTCAATCATTTCAAAAAATTCATCGAAAATATCATGTGCGTCATGCGGACCAGGCGCAGACTCAGGATGAAATTGCACACTGAATACAGGTTTATTCTTCATTCTTAATCCTTCAAGAGAATTGTCATTCAAACTTTTATAAGTGATTTCAACTTCGTTTTTATTTAACTCCCCTTCAGTGACACAATAATTATGATTCTGTGCAGTGATTAACACTTTTCCACTTGGTAAATGTTGCACAGGATGATTCCCGCCATGATGTCCGAATTTCAATTTATGCGTATTTGCTCCCAATGCTCGACCAATCAATTGATGTCCTAAGCAAATACCAAAGATAGGGATATTGCTTTCAATTAATTCGCTGACCGCCTTTACCGCATAAGGCAAACCTGCTGGGTCGCCAGGTCCGTTGGATAAAAAGATTCCATCAGGTTTCAATGCCAGCACATCATCAGATGTTGTATCCGCAGGGACAACAGTTATATTCGCACCATAACTTGAAAGATGTCGAAGGATATTTTCTTTAATTCCAAAATCATAGGCGACAATTCGATATTCGTTATTCGATTTTCGAGTATCAAGTATCGAATTATCTTTTCTCGTAATCCATTTACTCCCAGCATCATCCACCCAATGATAAGTTTCTTCACAGGTCACTTCTTTGACCATATCGCGTCCATCGAGTCCGCTCCAAGCGTGTACCCTGTTCAATAGCACATCTGCAGGTGTCCCCTTAGTAGAAAGAGCCGCTTTTTGCGTACCTCCATCACGAAGTTTGCGAGTTAAATAACGCGTATCCACACCGCTGATGCCGGGCACATGATGTTGACGAAACCATTCAGATAAAGAAAGTGCCGAACGCCAGTTCGACACTACAGGACTTAATGAACGAATCACCGCCGCAGAAATCTGTGGCTTGGGTGATTCATCATCTTCAAGATTGATGCCTACATTCCCAATATGTGAAACTGTAAACAATACACCTTGTCCGCGATAGGATGGGTCAGTGAGAATTTCTTGGTAGCCCGTCATGCTGGTGTTGAAGACCAATTCAAAGACTGCATCGACCTCAGCACCAAAGGCTTGACCTTCGATTACAGTGCCATCTTGTAAAACCAAAGTTGCGATTTTTTTCATATACCGTCCGTTTGCAAATTGCGCCGATTATAGCACTAATCTAACTTGTTTAGACAAATTTGGTTTTAGCGAACTAGCACATTTTGTAAAACATATTCAATCATTTTTTCAGGGATATTTACGCCAGTTGTTGAAATGCTGTTACGAAACTCCATGGTGTGATTAATCTCGTTGATAGTTAATCCATTTTTGGTTTCAAATAAATTCAAAAGATTCGTAAGACATTTTCTTATTTTATAAACCAGATACTCCATATAGGTAATATTTTATTAGTCGTTTTTTGTCTTACTAGCAGTTTGTTTGCTAAATATGCTCCTTAAAGGTAATGGAGAGAAATTCATCATGCCGCTAAAATACAATCCAAGATAACAGCGTAGGTTTTGGTTGTTATTCTCTCCTTGTTGTAAGTTCTCTAAATGGGAAACAATATAGTGGGCAGGCGGCTTTCCTGTCCGCTATATTGTTTTAAGCAAGGAATGCTCCATTTGGGTAATCAAACTTTAGGTAACAAAGCCGAATATAACAAATTGTCTAAGCTAAATACTCCGTAGGGGTAATAGGCAATCCAGTTTGTTTTAATAAAATGATGTGTAGTACAAATTTATAAAAAGGAGAATAGAAGATGGAACAGATTAATGCAGGAGATACCGCTTGGATTCTTGTCGCCACAGCCCTTGTGTTGGTGATGACACCCGCGCTCGCATTTTTCTATGGCGGCATGGTTCGTAAAAAGAATGTTCTTTCAACGTTGAACTTAAGTTTTATTACGATTGGGTTGATTAGCTTGCAGTGGATATTGATTGGTTATACTCTTTCATTTGGCACATCGATTGGTGGATTTTTGGGCGGCTTAGACTTTTTAGGTTTCAATGGAGTCGGTCAAGAACCGAATTCAAACTATTCTGCCACATTACCACATCTCGGATTTGCCGCTTTCCAGATGATGTTTGCCATCATTACCCCAGCTTTGATTTCTGGTGCAATTGTTGAGCGAATTAGTTTCAAAGCATATATTATCTTCACGGTTTTATGGGCAACTTTGGTATATGACCCAGTTGCACACTGGGTCTGGGGTGTTGGTGGCGTACTTCGCAATTTAGGTGCACTTGATTTTGCTGGTGGAACTGTAGTGCATATCACAGCAGGCTTCTCAGCACTTGCAATTGCAATTGTGATTGGCAAACGCAAAGATTATGGTCAGGCAAACATTGAAGCTGGTAATATTCCATTTACCGTTTTAGGCGCAGGTTTATTATGGATGGGATGGTTTGGTTTCAACGGGGGTAGTTCTTTAGCCGCAAATGGCTTGGCATTCAATGCTATCGTCACTACAAATACCGCTGCCGCCACCGCCGCAGTTGCTTGGATGTTCTTAAGTTGGAAAGATGGTAAGCCCAGTATTCTTGGGATTGCAACTGGTGCAGTCGTTGGATTGGTTGCCATTACTCCTGCGGCTGGTTTTGTAACGCCTCTTGCCGCGATTGTAATTGGTGCTCTCGCCGCCCCTATTAGCTTTTACGCCATTAAACTTCGCCAAAAATGGGGTTTAGATGAGTCACTAGATGTATGGGCTTGTCATGGTGTTGGTGGTACATGGGGAGCATTAGCTACTGGCTTGTTCGCTACTACCACAGTTAACTCTGCTGGTTTCGATGGTTTGTTCTATGGCAATCCAAATCAATTGGCTATACAAGCCTTAGCCACCATTACTTCGATTGTGTTTTCATTTGGTGTTACATTTTTATTGGCTAAATTGTTAAGTGTGACCACCGGATTACGCGTTACAGAGAGTCAGGAAGAAGCGGGTTTAGACATCAGCGAACACGGTGAAAGAGCCTACTCTGATGATGTAATCGGTGGCGCATTAAGTGGTGCAGACTAATGCCAATTAGAAAAACCAAACTGCACATTAAGTTGCACTTTATTCTCATTCTTTGGTTACGCATCTTATAAGGAAACACATACATGGTGGTTGGAAAATCCAATCACCATGTTGTTTTAAGTACCCATTTGGGTAATAGACTTACCATCTTCCTCACCCATATAATTCACCCATACGAGATTGAAAAATTATTTAACATTCAGAATTTTTAGGAGAAATTCCATGGCGAAGACAGTAAAACAAGTGCTTGACTTAAGCAAAGACACACAAGTAGTAGATTTACGTTTCATTGATTTGCCCGGAACATGGCAACATTTCACCATCCCCACACATCGTTTGACCGCAGAATTTTTTGAAGAAGGCATTCCATTTGACGGTTCGTCAGTTCGTGGCTTTCAGGAGATTCATGAGTCAGATATGCTCTTAAAGCCAGACCCTGAAACTGCATTCATAGACCCGACAGCAGAAACGCCTACGTTGGTGATAAGTTGTAATGTGTTTGACCCTTTCACAGAAGAACCTTATTCGCGTGACCCACGCTATGTTGCCCAAAAAGCTGAGGCTTATTTAAAAAATTCAGGGATTGCTGATACGGCTTACTTCGCGCCAGAGGCGGAGTTCTTCGTCTTCGATGGCATTCGTTATACATCCACACCAAACGAATCTTCTTTTTCAATTGAAAGTGAAGAAGCGTGGTGGAGCAGTAACCGCTCAGACCGCGCAAATTATGGCGGACAAATCCAACCGAAGCGTGGTTATTTTCCTGTTCCGCCAACGGATACTTTGCAAAATCTGCGTAACAAATTTATGTTGACGATGGAAAAAGCCGGTGTGACAATGGATTTGCATCATCATGAAGTTGCGACGGCTGGTCAAAGCGAAATGAGCATGACGTTTACTACGCTCACCCGCATGGCTGATAATCTTTTGCTTTACAAGTACATCATCAAAAATGTTGCCCGCCAAAATGGAAAGACCGTGACGTTTATGCCCAAGCCTTTGTTTGGTGATAATGGCTCTGGTATGCATGTTCATTCTTCTTTATGGAAAGGGGATACCAATATCTTCTTTGATGAAAAAGGTTATGCTGGTCTTTCACAAATTGCGAAATATTACATCGGCGGAATTCTTAAACATGCACCAGCTTTGCTTGCGCTCACATCACCAAGCACGAATTCATATCGTCGCCTTGTGCCCGGTTATGAAGCACCTGTCAATATTGCTTACTCACAACGTAATCGTTCTGCGATTTGCCGTATTCCTGCAAACAAAAGTTCTAAAGCAAAACGTGTTGAATTCCGTGCACCAGACCCAACTTGTAATCCTTATTTAGCATTTTCCGCTATTCTTATGGCAGGCTTAGATGGTATCAATAACAAGATTGACCCAGGTCAACCGCAAGATCGTGACCTTTATGAATTGCCAGCCGAAGAGAAAAAACTCATTCAACAAGTTCCTAGTTCATTAACTGAAGTATTGGATGCGCTGGAAGCCGACCACGAATTTTTGCTCAAGGGCGATGTATTCACCAAAGACCTGCTCGAAGAATACATCAAATATAAGAGAGTCTACGAAGTGGATGCGATTCGTATGCGCCCAACGCCGCACGAATTTGCAATGTACTTCGACTGCTAACAGACTGTAAGCCGCTTCATCCTACACCGACGGCTGGTTGCAGACCTCAGGCTTGCAATCAGCTTTCGGCATTTATTACCAATATCCTATGACCACTCTCCTGATTTCCTCTTTTATTCTTGCAATCTCTTTTTGTGCGCCACCTGGAATCATCACCGCAGAAACGGTGCGGCGTGGAACAGCACGTGGCTTTATTCCCGCTTTGTATGTTCAATTTGGCTCATTGGTTGGTGACACAACATGGGCGATCATCGCGTTAACAGGATTGGCTTTTCTCATTCAAAATAATATTGCAAAAACGATTCTGAGTTTGATTGGGATTACCTTGATGATTAAACTTGCTTGGGATGCATTCAAAGATGCACGCGATGGCAAACAATTAGATATTTCTGCATCTTCTTCCACGCGCGGAGATTTTGCTAGTGGCGCATTTCTATCATTAGGTAACCCGCTCAATATTGTCTTCTGGACTGGGCTTGGCACAACCGTATTTGCTTCCATTACAGGTGGTCCGCAACCGATTCATTTCGCCATCTTTTTTGCAGGGTTTCTCAGCGGCGCATTGCTGTGGTGCTTCATTATGGCTGGTCTCGTTGCTTGGGGTAAACAATGGATGACTCAAAACTTTTTCCGCTGGGTAAACGTAACTTGTGGAATGGCTTTAATTTATTTTGCAATTCAACTCAGTATGCAAATTGTGCAGAGCTTAATTTAGCAAATAGATTGCAGGGATTACAATTGATTGACTTATCCTATAAAATAACCAAGTCAATGAGTATAAAACCTTCTTTGTCTGAAATCACAGAAGCGAAACTGCTTGAAGTTCTTGCGAGCCTGAATCAGATTAGTGATGCTATTAATCACATTGGTACCGGCGACGCAAATAACAGCGGTGTCAGTTTGCAATTAATTGTAGAGACCGCGATTAAAGTCGTGCCGGGGTCATCGGCTGTGATTTACACGTATGACCAAGCCAAAGGGGAGTTTGAAGCGGAGTCGCGGGTGTCTGCTCAAGCCGAAGGACATGCCTTATTCAAAAACCCAATCTATTCAGATGATGCACCTCGTGCCACAGGAATTGGTTTTCGAACCATTCAACGCAGACGACGAACCTTATCTTATGAAGAACATGATTTGGATATTCATCCTTACCATGCGGCTTTGGGTGTGAATGCGGTTGGATGTTTTCCTTTGATTGTGGCTGAGCAAGCAGTTGGGGTTTTATATATTTATTTATATGACAAACGCGAATTCACAAAACTTGAACAATTGATGTTGGATAATTTTGTCAATCAGGCAGCGATGGCAATCTATCATGCGCGGCGTTTGACCGGGGTTCATCGCGACTTGGCTCGCAAAGAAGATGAGTTAAATCGTTTGCATCGGGCGGGGTTGATTATTTCTTCGCGCCTGCGTTTGAAAGAAACACTCGAATCTATTTTGCAATTAGCACTTGAAGTAACCAATGCGCGTTATGGCATATTCCGTTTGTTAGATAAGAGCGGAGAATTTTTGATTACGACTGCTGTGGGCGGCAGTAACATGGACCGCCCCATTATTGAAAAGATGCCATTAAATGGAAATAGTGTCATGGCACATGTAGCCCGCACAAAACAACCCGCGCTTATTTCAGATTTGCGCGTTGAACCGTGGCTTCATATTTATTATCCGCTTGATTCTAGTTTG
>JAEURF010000096.1 GCA_016789205.1 Anaerolineales bacterium | reverse complement strand
ATAAATATGGCGAGGTGGTCATTGATGATAAAGGGACAACTGTGCCAGGTTTGTATGCGGCGGGTGAATGTGCATGTGTATCCGTACATGGCGCGAATCGTTTGGGAACAAATTCATTATTAGATTTAGTTGTCTTTGGTAAACACGCAGGACTCAAAGCGGCAGAGTATGCCAAGTCTGCTGAATATCAGAAAATGCCTGACGGAGCAGAATCAAGTATCAGGTCAGAATTAGAAGCGTTGAAGAATGGGTCAGGCAAAGAAAACGCGTTTGATTTATCCAATGAGATGAAGAACATCATGTTTGCAGATGTTGGCATTTATCGAAACGAAAAAGATATGGCATCCGCTTTAGAAAAAGTTCGAGAGTTACAAAAAAGATTCAAAGATGTAAAAGTTAGCGACACTGGAAAAATTTTCAACACCGAATTGTTGAACGCCTGGGAATTGAGTAACATGCTTGAGATTGCAGAAGTGGTTGCGGCAAGTGCATTGAATCGAAAAGAATCACGCGGCGGACATGCTCGTGAAGATTATCCTGACCGTGACGATGATAATTGGTTGAAGCACACATTGATTACAAAGAAAAATGGCAAGTTAGAAATCACACATAAACCTGTTGTGATTACGAAGCATCAACCAAAGGCGAGAGTGTATTAATTATTCCGTCATTGCGAGGACGCTCTTGTTCTTTGTCCGAAGCAATCTCGCTCATTATGTTGGAGATTGCTTCGTCGGGAAGAGTAGCCTCCTCGCAATGACGATATAGGAGAATTTATGGAAGTAACAATCAAAATTTTTAGATACAATCCTGAAAAAGATAAACGCGGACATTATGAAACCTACACTGTTGAAGCGCATGAAAATGACCGTGTGTTGGATGTGCTTGAATTGGTGAAGGGACATAAAGATGGCACATTGTCTTTCCGCCGTTCATGTGCTCATGGTGTTTGCGGTTCGGATGCAATGCGAATCAATGGACGTAACATGTTGGCTTGTAAAACCTTGATTCGTGATGTGGGTGCGAATATCACCGTTGAACCAATTATGGGTTTGAAAGTTGCCAAAGATTTAATTGTGGATATGAATCCATTCTTCGATAATTACAAGAAGATGCTTCCCTATTTAATTAATGACAACCCATTGCCAGCAGATGGCAAAGAACGTTTGCAATCTCCAGAACAACGCGCACGCTTTGATGAATCTACAAAATGTATTTTGTGCGCGGCTTGTACAACGTCTTGTCCATCGTTCTGGGCAAGTGACGAGTATTATGGTCCTGCGGCTTTGGTCACTGCACATCGTTTTATTTTTGATAGCCGTGATGAAGGTGCAGAACAACGTTTACATGTGTTGAGTGAAACGAATGGCACGGCGCGGTGTCATACAGCATATAACTGTACAGAGGCTTGCCCAAGAGATATTCAAATCACAAAGGCGATTGGTGAGTTGAAAATGGCAATGGTAACGGGAAAGATTGATTGAAAGATAGAGACTAGATAATTAGAGATTAGATTAGAAATTAGAAGCCGTATCCATTAGGGGTACGGCTTGTTTTATTTTTACAATGGAAATAAGTTTATAAATAAAATGCGAACCTCTATTTTATTAACAGGGCTATTATGCTTGCTTGTTTTTATCGGCGACTTACTCACGCCGCAAAATATAGCATTACCTACTTTGTACGTCATTGTTGTTTTTGTGAGTTTATGGTCACGCAACAAAAGAGTTGTCATTATTGTTATGATTTTATGCACCGTTTTAACCGTTACTGGTTTTTTCTTGTCATCTCAAAGTGTAGAAGAATGGAAATCAATAGTAAACCGCGCCTTTGCCATTATTGCTTTTTGGGCGATAGGGTTGATTAGCTTAAACTTCCTTAATAGTGAAGAGAACCTACAAGCAAGTCACTTACGTTACCAAAAAGCATTAGACCAAATGTTTGAAGGCGCACAAATTATTGGGTATGACTGGCGTTATTTGTATGTGAATGAGGCTGTTGCAAAACAAGGCAATCAAACAAGAGAAAAGCTACTGGGGCGTACGATGATGCAGGTATATCCTGGAATTGAAAATACGGAATTGTTTGCAATTCTTAAAAACTGCATGGAAAGACGTATGCCTCATGTAATGGAAAATGAATTTACCTTCCCTGATAGCACAAAAGGCTGGTTTGAGTTAAGCGTTCAGCCAGTTGAAGAAGGATTATTTATCTTATCCAACGATATTACGAAACGAAAACATGCCGAAGAGAGATTTCATTTAGCTGTTGAATCGGCACCGTATGGAATCATCTTAAGCAGTTCAAAAGGCGAAATTACATTGGTTAATTCACAGGTTGAGAAAATTTTTCAGTCTAGCCGTAATGAACTGATTGGGCGTTCCGTTGAAGAATTGGTACCAGACCGTCTTAAAAAAGAACATTCTGCTTATCATAAAGAATTTTTTCTAAACCCAAGAACCAGACCGATGGGAGTCGGACGCGACTTATATGCGCGAAGAAAAGACGGGAATGAATTCCCAGTAGAAATTGGGCTTGTTCCTATCGAAACACATGATGAAAAAATTGTCATGGCAACCATTATTGATATTACACAACGTAAACAAGCGGAAGCAGAATTACTGCGATTGAATACAGAGTTGGAACTACGAATTTTTGAGCGGACTGCCCACTTGAACTTAACAAACGAGCAGTTACAAAATGAATTGCTTCACCGTCAAGAGGCGGAAGAAAAAAATATTCGTCAAAACAAAATGCTTTCAGAGTTGCATGAAATCACTTTGGATTTATTAAAGCAAAATAATCTTGAACAATTATTGAAAAGAATCGTTGAAATTTCTTCCGAATTTTTAGATGCAACGTATGGTGGAATTACACTGATAGAAGGCGAAGAATTGGTTCTTAAGGCAGTCACTCAAAATCGAGCCAGTGCATTAGGTCAGCGATTAAGGAGAGATGATGCAAAACTTACATGGCAAGCCTTTGACTCAAAAAAGACAATGGTGTTGAGCGATTATGATAGTTGGCCCCATAGACGAAAACAGAATCAAGGTTTTCCACGTCATGCTGTCATTGATATTCCAATTCTTAATGGGGATGAATGCCTTGGCGTGTTGGCTTTAGGGCGTGAAAAACCGAATTACGAATTTAGTGAAGAACAAATTCAATTTGGCGGTTTATTTGCTAGTTTAACCGCATTGATTATTACTAATTCCCAATTGCGAGAAACGTTAAAACAACAATCTATTCATGATTCGTTGACTGGTTTATTCAACCGCCGTTATATGGAAGAGACATTGAAACAAGAAATTAGCCGTGCTGTCCGCAATGGTCACTCACTTGGAATCATCATGTTAGATATTGACCACTTCAAAAATTTCAATGACTCATTTGGACACCTCGCAGGCGATTCACTCTTAAGTGAGCTGGGTCAATTTTTACAAACCAATATTCGCGCCGAAGATGTTGCTTGTCGTTACGGTGGCGAAGAATTTTTATTAATCATGCCAGATGTATCCTTAGAAACAATGCTGAGACGTGCAGAATTATTACGCGAAGGAATTTCAGAACTTCATTGGCAAAAAGAAAAAATAACAGTCTCATTTGGAATTGGAATGTATCCACAGCATGGTGAAACGATGGAAGCCTTAATCCGCTCTGCGGATACGGCTTTATATCAAGCCAAACAAAATGGACGAAATCGTGTTGAAGTAGCGACGGAAATTCGTAATTAAAATGAATCAACACACATCTTTAGGTTGAAAAAAACACAGGAGCAAAAATGAATGTATTAAAACTCGCCGCCTTTTCAAGTAATGGACAAGGCGGCAACCCAGCAGGCGTAGCGTTTTATGATGAAATGCCAACTGCCGAAGAAATGATGCGCATTGCCAAAGAAGTTGGTTATTCTGAAACCGCGTTTTTGGTTAAGCAAAATGATGGCTGGCGTGTGCGTTATTTTGCACCAGAGTTAGAAGTCCCATTTTGTGGTCATGCTACGATTGCGTTAGGCGCCGCATTGGGTGAACGCTTTGGCGAAAATACTTATAAACTTTTTTTGAACGATAGCGAAATCAGTGTGCGTGCAGAAAAAGGGATGAAAGCCACGTTGCAATCTCCACCGACCAAATCAGAAGATGCGCCGAAAGAATATGTAGAAAAGATTCTGGCAGGGTTTGGATTAAGCAATGAAGATTTGAATCCCGCATTTCCAGTCAAATTTGCTTATGCAGGTGCAGGCGCAAAGTTTTTGATTATGGTTTTGAAAAATCGTAAAACTTTAGCTAATATGAAATATGAATTTGACTTGGTCAAATCTCTGATGGCAGAACAGGCAGTCATCACCATTGATTTGTTGTGGAATGAATCCGATTCTGTTTTTCATTCACGCAATGCCTTTGCTTCCGGCGGAGTCTATGAAGACCCAGCCACTGGAGCCGCCGCCGCGGCACTTGCAGGTTATCTGCGAGATATTAATTGGAATGGCAAAAATGAATTCACCATTTTACAAGGTGAAGATATGGGTATGCCTTCACGATTAAATGTGAAATTTACATCAACAAAAGGTGAAAGCGTTGAGGTCAGTGGTGAAGTGAGGCATATCAGTGAATAAATAAAATGTGTCATCTAAAAGATGACACATTTTATTTAAGACTATAATTTCTTTGGAGATTTCAATATGACCAATCATTTTGATATTTTGATTAAGCAAGCAAAACTTCGGGGACAAACAAAACTATTCGACATTGGAATTAAAGGGGGGAAGATTACAAAGATAGAAGAAAATATAAAAGAAGACTCTGAAATCACGATTGATGCAAAGGCAAATTTAGTAACCGAATCGTTTGTAAATCCACATCTGCATTTGTGTAAAGTCTATACGCGTGAAATGATGGATGATGAAACATTGACAGGTTATCACGCCGCGGATATGGGAAAGTCTATGACTACGATTGAATTGGCGGCGTTGGTCAAAGAAAAATATGATGAAGCATGGATTATCAAGAACGTTCGCAAGGCATTAGCACAAGCGGCGATATATGGCAATTTACACATCCGCGCGTTTGCAGATGTTGACTCAAAAGCAAAACTTGAAGGCATGAAAGCGTTGATTAAAGCACGCGAAGAATTCAAAGACATTGTGAATGTTCAAGTCTGCGCGTTTGCTCAAGATGGGTTGGCGAGAGAAGCGGGAGCAAGTGAACTCATGCGTCAGTCTATGCAAATGGGAGCGGATGTTGTTGGTGGAATCCCATGGATTGAATTTACAGATGCAGATATTCAATCTCACATCACAGAGATTTTTGATTTAGCGGTGGAATTTAAAAAAGATGTCTCGATGTTAGTGGATGACGCGGGTGATGCAGGTTTGCGGTCGTTAGAAGCAATGGCGATTGAAACTATCAAACGAAATTGGCATGGACGTGCATTGGCGCATCATGCGCGTGCAATGGAGTTATATCCGCAACCCTATTTTCAAAAAGTTGCCGCGTTGTTAAAAAAAGCAGATATGGCAGTTGTCACTGACCCGCACACAGGACCGCTTCATGCACGCGTGAAAGAATTGTTAGCCGAAGGTGTGAATGTGACTTTGGGGCAAGATGATATTTCGGATGCATATTATCCGTTTGGCAGAAACAATATGCTTGAAGTTGCCTTTCTCGCTTCACACATGTTATGGATGACGACTGCGCGTGAAATTGAAACTTTGTATGACATGATTACAAAAAAACCCGCACGTGCAATGAATATAAAAAATCATGCAGTGAAGATTGATGCACCTGCAAATTTAGTTGTCTTGAATGCACCGAATGTGATTGAAGCCTTACGAGAACATGCCGCACCTGAATATGTAATTAGTCATGGAAAACTAATTGATAAAACTAAAATGGAAAAAATTATTTCAACATGAAAACGGCAATTTTTTGCCACAGATTCACAGATTACACTAAAAAAATCCGTGAAAATCCGCGTAATTCGTGGCTAAAAATACTTTTGCAAGAGGTCTAATATATAAATTTTCAAACAAGCCACATCTTTTTGATGCGGCTTGTTATTTTATAGTACGATTGTCTACTATGCAATTTCATGAAGCACTTTCCAATCTTCCAAAACCATCTGCGCAACGGATTGCCTTGCGCGTTTCTGCTGAAGCAGAAAAAATTATTCGGCAAGGGCATCCTTGGGTTTTTGACCAATCCATTATTGAGCAAAGTCATCGCGATGTGCCTGGTGAGTTGGCTGTGATTTTTGATTCAAAAAGAAAATTTCTCGCTATCGGTTTATATGATCCCACATCCCCAATTCGTGTGCGCATTTTGCAAAAAGGAAAACCTGCAACCATTGATTCAAATTGGTTTCAAGAAAAAATAAAAACAGCTATTAACTTGAGAAAGCCATTGAACAATAAAAATACAAATGGATACAGACTCGTTCACGGAGAAAATGATGGCTTGCCGGGTTTGGTCATAGACCGTTATGCACAAACACTCGTCATCAAACTTTATACACCCGCTTGGGTTCCACATCTGCAAGATATTTGCTCTGCATT
>JAEURF010000095.1 GCA_016789205.1 Anaerolineales bacterium | reverse complement strand
GGCTATCCTTGCAAAACATGACTCGCTTATTTAAACAATTGACTTTGCTTGCCTTGCTGTTGCAAGCATGTACTTCAACCGCCTCACTCCCAACGGGCATACCTGATTCACTTCCTACACCGACTCTTACTCCCAGTCAGACTCCGTCGCCTGCCACACAGACGCCTCTTCCTACATTTACATCCACGCCAGCGCCAAACATCGCGCGTGTCTTGATTGTCTCATTTGATGGTTTACGCCCAGATGCGATTCAAGCCGCAGAGATGGAAAACTTAATGGCACTAATGGAAAATGGCGCGTACACATTATCTGCGCAAACGATTAACCCAAGCCTGACATTGCCCGCGCATTCATCAATGCTTGTAGGTACATGCCCAGCAAAACACATCGTGCGTTGGAATGAATATGTGCCAGAAAATGGATACGCTTTAGGCACTGATATTTTTGACTTAGCACAAGCCGCAGGCTTAAGAACTGTGTTTGTGGCAGGCAAAGAAAAACTACGTCAAGTGACCGAACCAAGCAGTACCGACTTTTTCGGCTTTGTAGACTCGACAGATAAAATTAACGACACCATTTCACTTGAAACGATGGCAATTGAAGAAATTCGCAAAGGCTTTGATTTAATGTTCATGCACTTCCCAGATGGTGACCTTGCTGGGCATGAAAACGGCTGGATGTCTCGTCAGCAATTGCTGGCTTATCGATTGGATGACAAATCGCTTGGCTTATTCATAGATGTGATGAAAAGTCGCAATTTATATGATGATACATTAATCATCATCACAGCAGACCATGGAGGGCATGATACGACTCATGGCACAGATTTGCTCGAAGACTTAACCATTCCATGGATTATTAGCGGACCCGGCATTATTCAAAAGCAATTACAGACACAAGTGTATATTATGGATACTGCCGCCACAGTCGCATTTGCATTGGGTTTGCCCATTCCACCTGAGTGGGATGGAATCCCTGTTTATGAAGCCTTTGGTTTACCTGTAGACCCATTAAGAGAAGGTGGTTGCACAGGTGCTCCATAAATGTTTAACAGGTTAAGAAAAAGGTGAATGAAACAGAATCAATTATCCCTTAAGCTCGAAGCGCTGAGTCTGATAAAACGCTTATCAATTTTGTAATTGACAAGCAACTTATACAAGAGTATTATCGTAGAGTTGTAATGTAGGGAGTAGCCGCCCACACACGGGGAGATGGGTCAGCCAGTCGTCAGGACGGAGCATAAGGTTCTTAGTTTGCTCTCGGTTGGCTGTATGTGTGTTAGAAAACACCATTGGCGAGACTACCACGATATTTATCGTGGGGTCTCGTTTTTTTATTGCCCCCACCTAATCTTTAAATAGGAGTTTATAAACATGGAAGAATCAATTTGGTTGTGGGTGGGATTTAATATTTTTGTATTGATAATGCTCGCATTAGATTTAGGGGTATTTCATCGCAAATCTCATACCGTTTCAATGAAAGAAGCGCTGACGTGGAGCGTGGTTTGGGTTTCGCTTTCGCTTTTATTCAATCTCATCATCTATCTGTTTTGGGACAAGATGGTGCCAAACAGTAGTTATACAAATGCCGAAGCCGCATTAGCATTCTTAACTGGTTATTTAATTGAAAAATCATTAAGTGTAGATAATATCTTTGTCTTTATTTTGATTTTCTCTTTCTTTGCTGTGCCAGACCGTTATCAACATCGCGTTTTGTTTTGGGGCATTCTCGGCGCATTAATCATGCGTGGCATTTTGATTGCTGTCGGCGCTACTTTGCTTGCTCAATTTCACTGGATTATTTACATCTTTGGCGCATTTCTGATTTACACCGGTATCCGCATGGCGCGTCATCAAGATGAAGAATTAAACCCTGACGAAAACCCAGTTGTAAAATTCTTTAAGCGATTTATGCCCGTCACTGAAAATTATGAAGATGATAAATTCTTCGTCCGCCGCGCTGGCAGACTTTTCGCAACGCCTCTTTTCTTGGTTTTACTTGTTGTTGAAAGCACAGACTTGGTCTTTGCCGTAGACTCTATCCCCGCTATTTTTGCAGTTACCCGCGACCCGTTCATTGTTTTCACTTCCAATGTGTGTGCCATTTTAGGCTTGCGTGCTATGTACTTCTTACTTGCTAACGTGATGCACCAATTCCAATATTTGAAGTTGGGATTATCTGTCGTACTGACCTTCATCGGTGTAAAAATGGTCATCGTAGATTTGTATCATATCCCCGTTGCCGTTTCACTCGCGGTGGTTGCCAGCGTGTTGACCATATCCATCATTGCTTCACTGATAAAAACTCGCAGAGACGAAAAGCAACGAGTCCGCGAACGCGCGAAATTGTAATAACAAAATTTACTAGAACTCGGAGGTCTTTAAGACCTCCGAGTTCTTTTTTAATTCTTACACTGCTCTAATTTTCTCCCACTTGACAAAAACTTAACTTAGGCATAAAGTTAAGCCCGCTTAACTAAAAAGAAGGCTTAACTATGTCTAAACAAATTAATCAATCCCTGCGCGAATGGATGGATGTCTTCATGCACCGCTCCATGCGTGGTTGGAGTCAATTCGCCAAATCTACGGGACTTTCCATGCCACAATTTAGTATCTTGATGCAATTGCATCACAAAGGTCCATGTGGCATGTCGCAAATCAGCGAACGTTTTGATATTAGCAACGCGGCGGCGAGTCAACTGGCAGAGAAACTTGTTCAAAGTGAATATATTGAACGAGCCGAAGACCCAACCGACCGACGTGCCAAAGTTTTACAAATCACATCAAAAGGCAAAGCATTAATTGAAGCCGGGGTAACAGAACGGCATCGTTGGCTAGATGAATTGGTCAAAACGCTTTCTACAGAAGAAAAAGCAAAAGTCAGTGAAGCATTAACCATTTTGACGCAAACAGCTAAGAAATATGAAAGCAGTGAAGAGTAAACAATCTCTAATCTCTAAAAAGGAATTTTATGCAAGCATCTCTAACTCAAAAAAGAATTCAAGCCCGCGAAGCCAAACCTCGCGGCGCGATTGGACGCGCGATTCGTTATTTGTTCAAATACAAACTTGACGCTGCGCTTCCTTACGTGTTTCTAATTGTTGCTACACTTTCACAGTTAGCTGTCCCACGCTTGGTACGCAACGTCATTGACGCAGTCACCAGCGGATACATCGCTGACCAAATTTTAGCGGCATTAGACAAAATCCCTGCGCAATTCGTCAGTGTGGCATTGCCGAAGATTCTCGAAGCCACAGGCAGAGACGCATCTCTCACACTTGAGCAACTTCGAACCCAGTTAGAAGCGGACCTCGCATCTGCCCCACAGACGTTAATCAGCGCCATCATCTTCATCATCATCTTTGCTCTCTTGCGCGGATTGTTCGCTTTCTTGCAAGCCTATTGGGCTGAAAAAAATTCGCAAGCTGTGGCTTACGATATGCGCAATGATTTATATGCCAAGATTCAACGCCTGTCATTTTCGTATCACGACAAAAATCAAACAGGTCAATTAATGATTCGCGCCACCGATGACGTGGAAAAAGTGCGTTTATTCATCGGGCAAGGACTTGTGCAATTGGTCGGCGCATTGATTTTGTTAACCGGTACGCTGATTATTTTATTTACTACCAATGTAAAACTCGCCTTCACCGCATTACCGATTTTGCCAATTGCTTTTGTAATATTTTTAATCTTTGGTGGTTTGAGCCAGCCTTTGTTTGCAAAAGTGCAACAAAAACTTTCTGCGTTGAATACGGTCTTGCAGGAAAATCTTGCTGGTATCAAAGTCATCAAAGCCTTTACGCGCGAAAAACAACAGCAACAAAGATTTCGCGTTGCGGCGGATGAAAGTATGCATCAAGCCATTGTCGTGGCGAGGTTGTTTACATTTTTATTCCCGCTAGTATTTATGATTGCGAATCTTGGTCAAGCGGCTATCTTAAATGTCGGCGGTAAAGAAATTATCGCCGGTGCCTTGAGTTTAGGTGAATGGCAAGAATTTTCACTTTATTTAATTTATTTATTTTTGCCGATTGCACAATTCGGATTCATCATTACGCAATTAGGTCAGGCTTCGGCTTCGGCTTCACGTATTTTTGAAATCATTGATGCCAAATCAGATATTACGGATAAACCCGATGCTATCAAGTTACCGGCTGTACAAGGCAACGTGAAATTTGAAAATGTCACCTTTAGATATTTTGGTGGAGGTGAGCCTGTTCTGTCTAACGTCACGTTTGAAGCGAAAAGTGGAGAAACAATTGCATTACTGGGCGCAACCGGTTCAGGCAAAACAACTATCATCAATTTATTACCACGTTTTTATGACCCCAGCGAAGGTCAAATCACCATTGATGGATATGATTTGCGCGATGTCACGCTCGATTCGCTTCGTTCTCAAATCGGAATTGTTTTGCAAGAGACAACCTTATTCAGCGGAACGATTCGCGAAAACATTGCCTTTGGTAAACCAGATGCAACCGATGAAGAAATTATCGCCGCCGCGCAAGCCGCACAAGCCCACGATTTCATTTCATCGTTCCCTGAAAAATATAATACACATGTTGGCGAACGTGGCACAACCTTATCCGGTGGACAAAAACAACGCGTCGCGATTGCGCGTGCATTACTCTTAAATCCACGCATTTTAATTCTCGACGATTCAACTTCTTCTGTTGATATGGCAACTGAAGCCGCCTTACAAAAAGCCTTGGATGTTTTGATGAAAGGGCGCACATCTTTTGTGATTGCGCAACGCATCAGCACTGTCATGAACGCAGACAAAATTCTCGTGCTTGATAAAGGCAAAGTGGTTGCCGAAGGTAAACACAAAGAACTTATGGAAGACAGCCCAATTTACGCGGAAATTTATAACTCACAAATATTGGTAAACGAAAAAGGCGGTGCAGGATGATGCGCATGGATTTGCTCAAACAAGAAACACTCAAACCGCGCAATGTCGGAAACACAATTGCACGCTTTGGAAAATATTTCGGAAAATTTTGGTATGTGCTCGTTTTGGCAATGATTTTAATTATCGTTTCCACTTGGACGCAAGTCACATCACCTGAATTGACCGGACAAGCTACAGATTGTTTCCTCGTTCCTAATGGGACAAGTGCCTTCGCCTCTTTCTCAGGGGAAGCAGACTCAGCCTCCGAAGCCTCTGCTTCCGCTTGTTGGATTGTCTCTGACCCAGCGACATTAAGTGGTACGCAAAAAATTATTGCTACAGCGTATCGTTTCAATGATTTCAAAATCATTGACCCCGCTACTGCTAGCACTGAAGAACGCATCGCTGGCTTGTGGAGATTAATTCTGATTGTGATTGGCTTGTTCGTGTTAGGCGCAATCGTTACAGGCATGTTGTTCTTCACCATGTCTTGGACCGGTCAACATGTGCTTCGTGAATTAAAGCTAGATTTATTCAATCACTTGCACAAACTTTCTTTAAGTTATTATGCCGACCACGAAGCCGGTGATTTAATGAGTCGTATCACCAACGATACTTCCGCAATTGAACAAGCATTTTCATTTGCTTTGGTGCAAGTATTCAGTGGCATCTTGTTACTCGTGTGGACGGCTTACAACATGATTGTCCGCAGTGTGCCGTTTGCTTTATTGTCATTGGTGATTGCTCCAATTATGTTCTTTGTCACCTATTATTTCTCTACGCAAGCACGCAAAGCCTTCCGTGTGGCGCGTGAAGAAATCGGCTCGGTCAACTCAGAATTACAAGAGACAATTTCAGCCGTACGCGAAGTACAAGCCTTCAATCGTGCAGATGAAAATATTGAAAACTTCAAAGAAGTCAACGCCGCGAATCGCGATGCAAATGTCCGCGCTGTTTCGTTTACATCTGCTTTAGCACCTGCACTCGAAGCCTTATCTTATGTTGCTTTAGGAATCGTAGTTGGCGTGGGTGGTTGGGCTTTGCTCAGAGGTGGAGATTTCTTTGGCAGTGTCGTCACGCTTGGGTTAGTCGTTACCTTCCTTCAATATGTGCAACGCTTCAACCAGCCGATTCAACAAATTGCTGTTTTATGGACGAACATCCAAAACGCGATTGCAGGCGGCGAAAGAATCTTCAACATCTTAGATGAAAAGCCTGCAATCGCAGATAAAGCAGATGCCAAAGAAATGAAAGAAATTAAAGGCTTGGTTGAGTTTGAGAATGTTGCGCATGAATATGAAGATGGCGTGCCTGTTTTACGAGGCGTTTCATTCACCGCACAACCGGGTCAAACGTTTGCTATTGTCGGTCCAACAGGTGCGGGCAAAACAACCATTATCAATTTGCTCCCACGTTTTTATGACGTCACACAAGGCTCTGTCAAAATTGATGGCGTGGATGTGAGAGATGTAAAAGCCGAATCAATTCGCAAACAAGTTGGTATCGTTTTGCAAGATACATTTTTATTCAGTACCACTGTCATGGAAAATGTGCGTTTCGGCAAACCCGATGCAACCGATGAAGAAGTGATGGCGGCAATTAAATTAGCCAACGCCGATTCATTTATTGAAAGATTACCTGAAAAATATCAAACTGTT
>JAEURF010000094.1 GCA_016789205.1 Anaerolineales bacterium | reverse complement strand
CTGGCTTGATGCTCACGTGGATACATTTCCCTTATCCCACGACTCATCACTAACCATTGATGTCATCATTGCTCATGCCAATAAACAAAAAGAAAATTTGTTTATTCTCACCACAGGTTTACATGGCATTGAAGGCTACGTCGGCTCGGGGGTTATTCAACTTTTTATAGAAGAATATTTGCCAAAATTTAACCCTGACAACACAGGAATTATCATCGTTCATCCAATTAATCCGCATGGCATGAAATATCATCAGCGCGTCAATAAAAACAGCATTGACTTAAACCGTAATTTTAATTCTGTGAGTTTTGAAGAGTTGAAAAAAGTTAATCCATATTATGAAGCGTTTGGATTTTTATTAAATCCAAATCGCCCGTTGAAAAGCCCGCTTTATGAAAAGTTTAGATTTTTGCTAAATGTCGTTAAAGCCTTGCCACGCGGAATCAAACTCATTCGTGAAACCGCATTGATGGGACAATATCGAATCCATAACGGGATGCAGTTTGGCGGATTTGAATTGCAAGAAGAAACAAAGTTTATGATGGATTTATATACAAAATCTGTCAGCGATTATTCGCGGATTCTCGCTTTAGATATACATACAGGTTACGGTCCGCGTTATCAGATGACGTTGTTGAATCCGCCTTCGGAGAAAGAAACTGCTGAGGAAACAGCACGCAGGTTCAAGGTTAAGAAAGTGGCGGGTGTGAATCCTGAAGAGTTTTATTCGATTAATGGGGATATGTCTGAATATTTGCATCAAATGATGAAGGAAAAATATCCTGAAAAAAAGATTTATGCAGGGGCGTTTGAGTTTGGCACGTATGGAGATTCACTCTGGCAAGCGATTCGCAGTTTGCGAATTACAGTGCTAGAACATGCTTTTCGCTGGTTCGGCGCCAGTGACATGATGAAAAATTGGGTCAAAAATGAATATGACGAATTGTTTTTGCCTTCTGAAAAAAAGTGGTGGGAAAAAGCCCAAGCCGATGCGCGCCAAGCTTTTGACGGAATTTTTAGCGAGCATCGCCTGTTAGGTTAAATAAAATAATAAAAAGTTTTTTCAAACAAGTGATAGTACCGAGGGGGTTCTTTAGAAATTAAGCGTTTTTTGTTACAATCGTGAAAAATTATCAAGGAGAAGAAATGAATAAAAGAAATCGTTCTGTTTTTCTAGCACTTGCTGCAATTATTGCTTTAGCTTGTGCATGCCCCGGTATGAGCAATTTAACACCCAGTGGAGGCGACCAGCCACCTCCAACCTTTGCACCAATTAGCACCATTCCGCCAGTGGTTGTTCCGACTGTTTCGATTGAACTTCCACAAAATGTTTTGTTATCTGATGATTTTAGTTCTGACACTGGTGAAATGGAGGTTTTTTCAGACGGAGAAGGCTCGATAGAAATCCGTGATGGTGTTTATGCAATTCGCTCCCTCGTCAATTTATGGGTTTGGGGAAGAACCGACACTGAATTTAGTGATACGGTTGCAGAATTTGATACAACGTTAATTTCAGGTCCTGCCAATAATAATGTAGGTATGGGTCTTTATTGCCGCTTATCTTTACGAGAAGATACCTCGTTGGATTCTTATATGCTTGCGATTAGTGGAGATGGATATTATGCCATTCTTGAATTTAATTCTGGCTCTCCAACTGCGCTGGTAGATTGGACGTACTCCGATGTTATCAATCAAGGAAAAGATACAAACAAGATTCGCGCAACTTGTAGTGGCAATGAATTGACGTTGGAAGTTAATGGCGTAGAACTTGCCTCAACCAATATTCCATCTGGCGGTGCAACTTCTGGTTACCTTTCTTTAGCGGCGGTTTCATTCGAATCCGCTGACCCAACCGCAGAAGTACATTTTGATAATTTGATTGTTTCGGCTCCATAATCTTCAACAAAATAAAAACAGGACGCTTGCGCGTCCTGTTTTTATTTAATGTTCTGCTCGCATTTTTTGGCGAAGCAATGCGGTTTTGAAAATTCTATCAAAGAAACCTTTATAACCATCTTTATCATACAAAATCATATAATCTGCTGGACCAAATTCTTCGGGCTTCAACATAATCGCAGGGTTGGGGTTAATTTCAAGAATAAACAATTCACCGTTTTCATTCATGCGTACGTCACAACGTCCGTATCCGCTGATGCCCATGGCTTTAAACATGCGAATGCCAATATCTTGTAAACGTGGAATCAGTTGAGGGTCAGTAACCTCTCGAAAGTTGAAAGGAAGCGAAGCATCCCATTTAACAACGGTATGCCAAAATTCTTCACCGGGCGGAAAAACCAATTCAGTCGGTGGGTAAGCAATCGGTTTACTAAAATCATCGGGGTTATCTACAATCAGCACATTGAATTCTTTGCCGATGATAAATTCTTCCATGCGTGCCGCACCATATAATGAACAAACTCTTTCTACTTGAGTCATCGCCGCTTCAAATGAATCACAACGCGACTCCTTAATCATGCCGGTGCTACCATAACTTTTTGGATGTTTAACCATAATTGGAAAACGCAAATTCTTGATTAAGTTCTGCGCCTCTTCCAAACTTTTGACCTGATAGCCCTTTGCAAACCCAACTCCCGCCTCATCCGCTTTGGCTTGCATTTCTTCGCGGGTTGGATCAAAACAATTTGAGTCTGCACCTGTAAAAGGTAAATTCAAGGCTTCTAATGCTTGGACTACATCCACAGCGTGATAGCCCCAATCTTCATCTTCTGCATCTTCAATTTCATAGCCTTCACAAACATTTAAGAAGATGTCATATTTTTTACTTTCAGCTAATTCACGAATCTTATCCATGATAGGCGCGTTCATGGTAATCATTTCCCACTCGTAATCTTTCAAAAACGGCGAGGGGTCAAAATCTGAAATTTCTTCATCGGATAGAACACACACGCGCATGGGTAATGCCTCCAAAATGAATTAATGCGAAGAGTGCGTCGCACCAAACGGGTTAAGATTTTTCTCGCCAGCCAAGTGCGACGCACTCCGGGTGTTGCCTTGAATCTATTATTCCATAAATCCATGCAGTGACAAGATGTGCAGGCTTAAAATATTCTACTTCGTTTCCGTCACCTTGCGGATGCTGCGCGGTTGTTCGGCGTTGTATCCTTTTGCCAACGTAAGATGATAAGCAAATAATTGAGCGGGCAAAATGCTCACCAATGACGAAAGCCATTCGGGAACATCATCAGGAATCGTCAATGGAACTTGCGCCAGTGATAATGCTTTTTTATCATTTGAAATTACAACCAATTCAGCAGAAATATCTGAACGCAATCGTTTCAACATGTCAAGCATGGAGCCAAAGACTTTTCCTTTTGGAGCAACAGCCAAAACTGGATAACCACTTTCTACCATTGCAATCGGTCCGTGAGCAAAATCGGCCGAAGAATATGGTTCAGCGATAATGTATGTCAATTCTTTTAACTTCAATGCCCATTCAAATGCGGTTGAGTAATTGAAGCCACGCCCTAAAACAATCGTTTGGTCAATATATCTGTATCTTTGAACTGCTTCTTCAATAAAATCATTTTGTTTCAAAACTTGTTTCATCCAACCCGAAACTTTATTTAATTCAAGCCAACGCGTTTTGTTTTTACTCAATGCAGTAGATAACATGGCTATCGTCATTAATTGCGTTGTATAAGTCTTCGTCGCCGCCACTGCTTTTTCATCACCTGCTTGAATATCAAAAACAAAATCGGATGTTTTCCCTAAGGGCGAATTGGGTTCATTTGTAATCGCAAGCGTCAAACAATTTTGTTTTTTGCCCTCTTCCAAAACACTGACAATATCTGGCGATTTACCCGATTGCGATATTCCAATCACCAAAGCATTTTTTAATTTCGGCGGTTGTTTGTAATATGTAAATAATGATGGCGTTGCTAATGCAAGCGGCAAGCCATTCATCGCTCCCAATAAATAATTTGCATACCTGCCAGCATTATCCGATGTGCCACGTGCCGCCAGAAAGACATAATCAATTTCACGTTTTTGAATTTGTTTCGCAATCTGTTCAATATTTTTTCTTTGATTTGATAACAGATTTTTGATTCGTTCTGGCTGTTCAGATATTTCTGAAAAAAGAGACATGATTAAAATCTCCGCCTCACCCTGACTTTGGAATGGATACTGGCAATTGACCTGTTATCTGGCTTCGACCAAAGATTGCTTTCGCCACTGCTTTCATAGACGGTTCTAAAATGCTATAGGTGCAGAGAAATGTTGAGACTTGTGGGATAACTGCAAGGTCATAAGGGAGGCGCATAGCAATCACAATCGTGGGGATATTTAGATTCAATATTTGGTTAACCAAATCTGCTTGTTTCTTTTCAGCATAAGCATTGATTGTGCCAATCACAATCAAATCATAATTTTTCAATTTTTCAATTAAATCATTTCTCTCTTGCTCTTCTGGCGAGTAAGAAACAATGAACTCATCAGTATTGTGATGATAATGACGAATTGAATTTGCAAGTTGCGGCGTGACATAAGATGATGTATCGGCTGGTGTTAAATCTAATGGTTTGGGGACAATCACTGCAATCTTTTTATTTTCATCAAGGCTTAGAGGCAAAAGATTTTTTTCATCACGAACCAAAGTAATAGATTTTTCAGCGATTTCATCTGCAATTGCTAAATGTTCAACAGAACGAATTACGCTTAATTCTGGTTTGATATTTTTTTCAGCAAGCCACTTTTTAAGTTTGATAATCCTCTCGTAAGAAAGTTTTAAATCGTCAATATCTAACTTTCCATTTTTGCCAGCACTTAATAAACTTTCTGCAATTCTGGCTTGGTCTTGTGGGTCTGTGGTCACGAGCAAAATATCTGCACCGGCTTGCACAGCCAAAACAGAATCGTCACCTAAAAATCCTCCCTGACGGATGGCGTGCATATCCATTGCATCTGTGATAATAACACCTTGATAATCAAGTTCATCCCGTAATAGTTTGGTCAATATATTTTTAGATAATGTAGCAGGCGGCGGATTCTCTCCATCAATAGAAGTGATTCCGAGATGAGCAGTCATCATCAATTTTGCATCAGCATTGATGGCAGAAATAAATGGAATCAATTCAACGGCGTGGAGTCTTTTTAAGGAATGAGAAACAGTTCCAAGCGTATGATGTGAATCGCTGTCTGTATCTCCGTGACCGGGAAAATGTTTCACAGTCGCCGCCACGCCTTGTGATTGCATCCCTTCAATCATCGCTGAAGATAACTCAGCAACTAGTTTCGGGTCTTCACCAAAAGAACGCACCCCGACCACTGGGTTTTGCGGATTGATATTGACATCTGCACACGGCGCGTAATTGACATTGATGCCAAGCGCGGCAAGTTCACGTCCTAACACTTGACCTGCTTTGCGAGCCAATTCTTTTGAACGCGTCGCGCCTAACGCCATATTGCCAGGCAAAGGTGTGCCATCCCCTACCGCCATGAGTTGACCGCCTTCTTGGTCAGTTGCGATTAATAACAAAGGCAAATCAAGTTCGCGTGCAAGCGTTTGTAAAGACACATTTAGGTTTTTTAATTCTTCCAACGTGCCAACATTGAATGGACGAAATAAAGTAATTCCGCTTGGACGATATTTCTTAAAGGCTGTGATAATTTCTGGCGATAGCGTTTGTTTCCCCTTAAAGGCAAATAATAATTTTTGACCGATTAAATTTTCTATTTTCACGTTAACCTTTTTATACTTAAGAACCGTCCCGCAGGTTTTCTTGTAAAACTTTGTTTCTGGATTAAACCTGCAAGACGTTGATTATTAACCTTTTAATCCTGAAACAACAACACTTTCAAGAATATATCGTTGAGCAATGAAAAATACAACAATTAATGGGGCAGTTGTTAAAACAGCGGCTGTCATAATCGTGGGCCAGGGTTGCACAGTTTGGTTAATGTTGTAAAGCGTGGAAACATAAACTGGCAATGTGTATAAATCTATTGTTTGCAAATACATCAATGGTGTTAATAAATTATTCCACAAGCCGACAAATAAAAATGTAGCAATGGTTGCCAGCGGAGCTTTGACTAACGGTAATACAATCTCCCACCAAATTTGAATGTGATTCGCGCCATCCACAAATGCGGATTCGTCTAATTCTTTTGGAATTTGCGCCATAGATTGACGAAGCAAAAATATCATCGCCGCGCCACCCGCGAAATAACCGGGAATAATAATTGGATTAAATGTGCCAATCCAACCTAATTTATTGAAGAAAACATATTGCGGGACGATTAATGCCTGTGCTGGAATCATCATCGTCGAAAGCATCAGGAAGAAAATCACATTTCGTCCCGGCCATTCAATACGACTAAAGGCATAAGCAACTGCCGCAATTGAAATCAATGTACCTGCCATCGCCAAAGTGACATAGAAAACAGAGTTGAAATACGAACGCAGAAAATCTGAGTTGTTGAAAATATTGATATACGCTTCTAATGTTGGGTTATCAGGAATCCAGACAATGCCCGGAGAATTGGTCTCTTCAATTGTTTTCAATGATGATGAAATCATCCAAAACAAAGGGAAGCTCAT
>JAEURF010000093.1 GCA_016789205.1 Anaerolineales bacterium | reverse complement strand
TGGCTTTTCTTTGTTAACTCGTAAATACGGCATTGTGCATTATCTTTCCATGATTCGCAGAATGCAATTAACAGTTGAGCCGATTATTGCTGGTCATGGCGGGATGTTAATCAAGTTTGAAGCAGATAACTGTTTTGCAATTTTGCCAAATCCGCTTAATGCAACACGAGCCGCAATTAGTATTCAACATGCCTTTTCCGCATCTAATTTGCTCACCGCAGATGATTTAGATATTCACGTCTCCATTGGAATTGATTACGGAAAAATATTAATCGTCAACAATGAAGATATGTTTGGGGATGCGGTCAACAGAGCGTGTAAAATGGGAGAAGATATTGGGGATGCAGGCGAAATTCTCATCACGAAAGAGGCGATGGACTTAATCCCAAAAGACGCTGAAATTGATGGGAAACCAATCCAAGTTAATATTGGCGGATTGAATACGAACGCTTTTCAAATTATCTATCGAAAAGATGTAGATATAGAAGAAAATTAAAGCAAAAGAGGATACAAGAAACTATATCCTCTTTTGTTGAATATATAAATCTGCTTATTTCGGTTTTGCCAAAACCATCGTCCAATAATGAAAGTATCCTTGAGAAGTAAATACGTAGCCAATTCCGATTTCGGTAAAGTTTTTGTTTAACATATTGGTTTTGTGACCAGTGCTCGCCATCCAACCTTTAACCACATCTGCAGGGGTAGCATAGCCAGCGGCAACATTTTCAGCCGCCGAAGCATAACTATATCCAAAACGGAAGATGCGTTGGAACGGAGTAGAACCATCTGAACCTGTGTGTGAGAAAAATTGATTACAAGCCATATCAATCGAATGGGTTTGAGCGGCTTGAGTCAATTGTGCTTGTGCTGTCACTGCAACCGCGCCAACTTTTTTACGCTCCACATTGGTCAGGCGAATGACTTCTTCTGCAAAAGCCACAGCACTGGCATCATTTGCAGTTTCACATAATGCAGGTACTTCTGCGCTTGCGCCCGCCGAGCCAGCCAGCGGAATTGCCACTTCACTTGATTCCGCAATCGGCTGAATTAATACACCACCTTCAACTTCTACAGGGTCAGAAGATGTACCAGCCCCACAAGCCTGTAAGAAGAAAATTACCAAAGCAAAAAATAAGAAAAATTGTTTTTTCATCGTTTTATTCTCCTGATTTATTAGTAGCAGTTTTGATATAGTTTGGGTTGTTACCTAAACTATAATTTATCTTTATCTTTTCTAACCAATTAGAAAATCAAATAAATATCCCAAACCGGTTAGCAAAAAAGGTGATGCAGTTGCCGCAAATATACGAAAAACGGTAAGATTTTCAAAGGGCCAAGTTGGAGATTTTTCTGTCATTTCTAGCATCGTACGTAAAACAGTGATTCGATTGAGTTTGTAATTTTGAGTAACATCGTTTTCTGTTGCAAGCCCGCCCATGAGGCTATCATATTCATCTTGTAGTTCATTAGAAATCTTATGGATTGCGCCTTCACGAGCCAAGCGCATATTCACATGTGCCTGCCAAAACGGGAGCGTAAATGAAAACGGCACTAAAAAAATATAGGCGGCTAAATAGATATAGTCTTCTGGGAAGACGGGGGTAGAGTATAAAAAGCGCATGGCGATGAAAAGCCCAAGCACGGCATTTATTCCGGCAAATTGAAAACCATAAGTAGTAATCGCATCAAATGCGCTACTAAACCGAGAGCGGGTAACAAGAATCGGTAAAGTGACATGGCGATAGACGCGATTGACATTCGCCGCAGAAAGCAAATGACGGAGAATAATGGCGATAATCATATACAATAACGCAAAACGAGATAATTGCAAAAGCACAGCCATCAGCCAATTTACTGAATACCAACGCACACCAATATAGTCAACGACAAAAATGAAACCTAAAATAACGACGAACAATCCAACCAAAGCCCCAACCAGCCACCAATTTCTAGATTTATGAAGAATCCGTGAAGACCTAGCAAGCCCTTGTATCATAGACTGCGGCGCAAGTGGAATGACAACATTATATAGTTTTGAAATTGCATGAGCCTGCCAAATATAAAAGAAAATCACAATCGGATGAACAATCCAAAACCCTACTTGATTAACTCGGTCGTCAATACTGTTTCTTTCTAAACCAACTCGCGGAAACAACACATCAAATAACGCGGGAAGTAACAATGTATAAACTAAAAACCACGACAAACTCAACAACCCGGCTTGCCATGGTTTTATGTTAATTTTTGCAAGAAAACGCCCAAACGGGTCTTTTCCAACAACGTCAATTGGGGCAATCAATGTTTCCATTACCTACCTCCAACACAAAAAATTACATCTTTTCTAAAATCGTAATTGCATTTTGGATTCTTTGCAAACATTTTTCTCGCCCAATAATTTCCATTGATTCAAACAATGGCGGGCTGACTTTTTGACCTGTAACCGCGACGCGTAAAATGCCAAAGACTTGATTTGGACTCAAACCTGATTCTTCGACATAACTTCGCATCGGTGACTCAGTGGAGGCATGGTCAATGGATGGCAGGCTGGAGAGAATCCCTAAACATTTTTTGGCAATCTCAGCCGATTGTTTAGCATCAAGCCCTTTGGCAATTAAATCTTCAGGAGTTGGCGAAACATCTTCTTTGAAGAAGAATGCACCAAAAGGAATACAATCATCTAATGTTGTTAATCGCTCACGGATTAATGGAATAATTTTTAGCAAAGTATCATCATCAACAGTCAAGCCTTCACGAGTGAAATAAGGCTTGAGGCGAGTAGCCAAATCGCCCGTAGTAAAGAGGCGGATGTGTGTGGCGTTGAAATGGTCTAACTTTTGAAAATTTATCGCGGCAGGCGAAGCAGTCAAAGAATCAATTGAAAATCTTTCTATCATTTGATTCATATTTAATACATCATCTTCTGCAACGCCCCAGCCCATTAATGCACTCCAATTTAAGACGCCTTCAGGGGTGAAACCGAGTTCTTGCATGTCTTTGATAAAAATAGAATAACCATCTTTCATGGCTTGGGCTGATTCACGTTTACTCATTTTGCCTTTGCCACTTGGCTTGAGAAAAACAGAAAGATGAATCCACACAGGTTCATCCCAACCAAAAGCACGGACAATATTTACATGCAAAGGAAATGTACCAAGCCATTCACTGCCGCGCAAAACGTGTGTGATTTGCATTTCATGGTCATCTACAATCGCGGCGAGATGATAAGTTGGCAAGCCGTCTGTTTTTATAAGTACATAATCATTTAGTTGTTTGTTTTCGGTTTTAATTTCACCGCGCAAATGGTCATGCGCAATGGTGACTCCATCATGTGGCATTTTGAAGCGAACAGTATGTGCTTCACCATTTGCAATTCTTTTTGCGGCTTCATCAGGTGAAATGTTTCGGCAAGTCCCATCGTAGTGAGGGTTTTCTTTGCGCTTCATTTGTTCTTGACGTTTTTTTTCTAATGTATCAGGCGTACAAAAACATGGATAAGCATTTCCATTGTTAATTAAAATTTTTGCATGATGCTGATAAATTTCTCGTCGTTCGGTTTGACGATAGGGACCAAACTTGCCGCCAATGTCTGGACCTTCGTCATATTCCAAACCAAGCCAACGCAGTCCATCCATAATTTCTTGTTCAGCACCGGGCACTGTTCTTTTTAAATCTGTATCTTCAATGCGAAGAATAAATTGCCCGCCTGTTTGTTTGGCGAGCAAATAATCATATAATGCTGTGCGGGCTGTGCCGAGGTGCATGTGACCTGTTGGTGATGGGGCGATGCGTGTACGAGCAGGTTTTGGTGACAAAAGTTAACTCCAGAATAATGGTTATAAGTTAATGACTATAGACGGTGGACGGCAGACCGTTCTCACGGTCTATGGTCAACGGTCTTCGGTCGAATTTAGAAATCTAATTGCTTTTGACGCATGACCACAGACTCAACCAGTCCGATGCCAAGCATTAACGCAGTCAGACCGCTTCCGCCATAACTGACAAATGGGAGCGGCAACCCGGACACGGGCAATAAGTTTAAATTCATGCCGATATTCACTGCGCCTTGAAAAAATATCAAAGTTGCCATACCAATCGCGATCATAGAACCAGCCATGTCTCGCGCTTTTTGGGCGGCGCGAATGCACCGCCAAACTATAAAGCCAATCGTAAAAATGATTAATCCACCACCGACGGTGCCAAATTCTTCTGAACTTGCCGCAAAAATAAAATCGGTATGGCGCACTTTCAAAAAGCGCAGTTGAGTTTGTGTTCCCTGATTGTACCCTTCCCCTAAAAAGCCACCTGCCCCAACTGCAATTAATGCTTGCTGAACATTGTAACGATTTCCATATGTATCATTAGGGTCTGGCACAACAAAGTTGACTATTCTTTGTTGTTGATATTCTTGCAAGCCAGGGATGCGCACACCAAGCACTGAAAGTGCAATAATAGAGATTAAGAGTGTTGCGCCAGCTGTTGCTGCGATTAAAATCCAGCGAAGCTCAATGCCATTGACAAAAAGCATAACCGCCAAAATGACAGATAAAACCATGACGTTACTCAAATTCGGTTGTAACAAAATCAAAATGATAATTCCAGATGCCCATAAAACAGCACCAATTACCCATTTCAAATCGCGCGGTTGAAATTGAACAACCTCAAAATATCGAGCCAAAACTATAATCGCGATGATTTTTGCAAATTCGGTCGGTTGCAAAAACAACACACCCACTTGAAACCAACGCTGCGCACCAAATGCAGTTTGCCCAAAACCTGTTAATGTCAATAAGAAACCGATAATGACGATGTATATTGGAATGTACAAAGACAGCCAATATCTGTAATCAATTGAGGCAACTAAAAAAATTAATACCACACCCAACAAAGCAAAATATACCTGACGTAAAATTAAAGGCTGTAATACCTCGTTGCCTGCCACCGCCGAACGAATCATAACAGTACCAAAAGCAGACGCTAATACAATTGCGCCTAATAATAAAAAGTCAAAGTTTCGCCAAGAAATTCCACGAGTCATAAATTATTTCACCAGCGATAAACAGAGATGAACTGAGATTGATGATTGATTATCTTTGTTTAGCCCCGTCCATCTCTGGTTGATTAACTTACCCAGCGCGATTACGAGTCACGCTCCGTAATGGAATATCAGCCACCAAGCGTTGAGAACGACCATCACGCTCCAAACCAATTTGGACAGCATCAGGGTCAATTTCAATATATTTTGAAATCGCTTTCAATAAATCATCTTTCAAGGCTTCCAATTGAGCAGGTGTCAAATCCGTACGGTCATGTACCAAGACAAGTTGCAAACGTTCTTTTGCATTTGTTGCACTTTTTTTGCGCGTAAAAAAATTCATCTTATTTCCTCCCTGTCAGCCGTTGGATTGCAGACCACAAACCGTTTTGTGAATCTAAATCCATAAACGGGACATCTTGCCCTTGCAGACGTTTGGCAATGTTACGGAAGGCTTGCCCTGCGCGACTTTTCGCATCGGTGACTACGGGTGCGCCTTTGTTTGAACCGATAATGACGTTTTCATCTTCTGGCACAATCCCGATTAATGGAATACCGAGCAAATCTAATACATCTTCAGCAGAAAGCATATCGTTATTCTTTACCAAGACAGGATTCAAACGATTCAGAATTAATGATGAATTGCTTTTTTCTTCTGATTCTAAAATACCAACGACACGGTCTGCATCACGAACGGCGCTCACTTCAGGATTCGTCACCACTAACACTTTATCGGCGGCGGCGATTGCATTACGAAAGCCACGCTCAATGCCGGCGGGAGAGTCAATGATGATGAAATCAGAATCAGGCTTCAAGTCATTACAGATGCGCACCATATCAGATGGAGAGACAGCATTTTTATCACGTGTCTGTGCGGCTGGGATTAAATACATCTCAGGATATTTTTTGTCGCGAATCATAGCTTGCTTTAATTTGCAACGCCCTTCTATGACATCCACAATATCATAGACAATGCGATTTTCAAGCCCCATAACGACATCAAGGTTACGCAAACCAATATCGCCGTCAATACAAACGACTCTTTTGCCATCCATTGCAAGTGCAGTGGCAAGGTTTGCTACGGCTGTGGTTTTGCCTACGCCGCCTTTTCCTGATGTTACTGTAATCACTTGTGCTGTCATATTAATTAATTCCTGTATTTATTTTTTAACCACAAAGGGTCACGAAGGTGCACAAAGTTATTAATTTTTCTTTGTGACCTTCGTGGTTAAAGATTTTTAATTTGTATTCCACAATTCTGCTTGCAATTTGCCTTCTTCATTAATACTTGCAATTTCAGGTTTGGGGTCTTTCTGCGGTTTGAGCATCGCAGAGACTTCATCTGCAATGCGAAGTTGATTGGCTGAAAGGTCTAATGCACAAATAAACGCAGAACGATTTCCTTTTACACCAGCATGAATCACGCCACGCACTCTGCCCCACACAACGACATTACCTTCCGCAATTACTTCTGCGCCGGGGTTCACATCACCAACAATGACAACATTACCCGGATATTCAATCCGCGTGCCAGAACGAATCGTTTTTGAAATAAATAAAGCGGTATCATCTGAAATTGTATCAGCGAATTGTCTTCGTTCTTCGGGTCTTGGTTTTGATATTCTCGTTGCAAGCCCAAGTAGTTGAGACGTTTGT
>JAEURF010000092.1 GCA_016789205.1 Anaerolineales bacterium | reverse complement strand
GAAGATTCAATCCCCGCGTATGTCAACGCACTGATAAACGAAATTAAATTTGTCGGAAACCAGACTAGCAAACTAGAAAACCAGCTGACTATCAAAACGATTTTCTTTGGAGGAGGAACACCCTCGCTTCTTTCTTCGGGTCAATTTGATTCTATTCTTTCGGCTTTATTTTCCTCTTTCAACATTGCACCGGACGCAGAAATTACGATTGAAGCCAACCCCGGAACCATCTCCCCACAAAAACTAGACGCAATCCGCAAAGCCGGGATTAACCGCATCAGTTTCGGAGTGCAATCTGCAAATGCAGAAGAATTAAAAATGCTCGAACGTGAGCATAATTTTTTTGACGTGATTCAAGCAGTTTCCACTGCCCGAAAAGCCGGCTTTGACAACTTGAATCTTGATTTAATTTACGGCTTACCCGAACAGACTTTATCCACTTGGCAAACGACTGTCAAACGAGTTTTAGATTTACATCCAGAACATATCTCTGCTTATGCACTTACTCTTGAGCATGGCACTCCATTTGGCAAATGGGCTGAGAAAGGCTTGCTTCCACTCCCAAACCCAGACTTAGCCGCAGATATGTACGAATGGACTTGTGAGTATTTAGCCTCAAGTGGCTACACGCAATATGAGATTTCTAATTGGGGACTAGACGGTAGACCGAAGACCATAGACCGTGATTCACCGTCTACGGTCTATGGTCTACCGTCTTATGCCTGCCAACATAATTTGCAGTATTGGCGTTCACTTCCCTATTTAGGTTTAGGCGCCGGTGCACATGGGTATATAAATGGAATCCGATATTCAAATGTTTTGCGAATCAAAACGTATATAGAAAGACTTTCCGATTCCCCAATTCCCAATTCCCAATTCCCTTTAACTCCAGCAACAGTCAATCATCACAAACAGACTTTAGCCGAAAACATGTCTGATTACATGCTCAACAACTTGAGGCTAGTAGAAACTGGAGTTGCAGAATCAGATTTCCACTTGAGATTCGGAAGCGGGCTTTTGGATGTCTATCAAAAAGAAATTGAAGAATTAATTCAAAATGGTTTGCTCGAAAAAAAGACATCCGATTTATCAGATGTCTTTCGGCTTACTAAACGAGGTCGTTTATTAGGCAATCAAGTTTTTATAAAATTTTTGAAGTGATTTATTTATTTTTATGCTTCAATGCCGCATGAGCCGCCGCCAACCGCGCGACTGGCACGCGGAACGGGGAACATGAAACATAATTGTTACCAATCAGATGACACCATTCAATTGAGTCAGGGTCGCCGCCATGTTCACCACAGATACCGACTTCAAGTTCGGGTCTGGTTGCGCGTCCATCTTTGATCGCCCAACGCATCAACTCGCCAACACCTTCACGGTCTATCGTTTGAAATGGATTCTTTTCCAGTATGCCTTGTTCTTGATATGTAACCAAGAAATTTCTTTCGGCATCATCACGTGAGTAAGCAAACGTCATTTGCGTTAAGTCATTCGTTCCAAAAGAGAAGAATTCTGCTTTTTCAGCCACGCGATGCGCGGTCAACGCGGCACGCGGAACTTCAATCATGGTGCCAAATTTATGTTTAAACTTTATTTCTTTTTCTTGCATTACTTTTTTAGCAATCGATTCAAGGCGTGGTTGAATCCATTCTAATTCTTTGACAGTTCCCACCAACGGAATCATAATTTCTGGTTTGGCTTTGATTCCACGTTTGACACAATCTGCCGCCGCTTCAAAAATCGCCCGCACTTGCATCTCTACAATCTCAGGCATAGCAATACTCAAACGCACGCCTCGCAAACCTAACATCGGGTTAGATTCGCGCATGATGCGAACTGCACTTAATAAACTTTCTTTTTCTTTCAAGCCTTGCGTTTCACCTTTAACGCGCAACGTGATGACTTCTTCCAAAAGTTTTTCTTCATCGGGCATAAACTCATGCAGAGGCGGGTCAATTAAGCGGATAATGACTGGATAACCATCCATCGCTTCAAAGAGACCGTCAAAATCTTTGCGTTGATATGGGAGCAATTGATTTAACGCTTCTACTCTGGCTTCAGATGTTTTTGCAAGAATCATTTTCTGCACAATCGGCAAACGACTTGTTTCAAAAAACATGTGTTCCGTGCGGCATAAACCGATTCCAACTGCACCATAAGCACGCGCACGTTGAGCATCTTTGGGGTAATCGGCATTTGCCCACACTTGCAAACCTGTGCTTGGATACCCTTTGCGAATATTTTTATGCGCACAAACTTCATCTGCCCATTTGAGCAAAGTCATTAATTCAGTTTGTTGTTCCAGTGTCGGCTCAATCGTTGGGATTTTGCCAACAAATACTCTGCCACTCGCCCCGTCTACAGAAATCCAGTCGCCTTCGTTGACAGTGATTCCATTCGCAACCATCGTTTTATTTTCAAGGTCAATATGAACTCCGGACGCGCCGACCACACATGGAATGCCAAATTGACGCGCCACTACCGCCGCATGGGATGTAGCACCACCTTCACTGGTCACCACGCCTTTCGATGCAATCATGCCATGCACATCATCCGGTTTGGTAAACGGGCGCACCATGATAACTTGTTGATGACTTTCCTTCGCCATTTTTTCAGCAGTATCCGCCTCAAAATAGACTTGTCCAACTGCCGCGCCAGGGGACGCATTCACTCCGCGTGCAAAGAATTTGCCTGCATTTTCTGCTTGCTTCATCGCGGAGTCATCAAACTGAGGGTGAAGCAGAGCATCTACATGGTCAGGTGTGATGCGTAAAATCGCTTGCTCACGCGTTATCAAACCTTCTTTCGCCATATCTACTGCAATCTTGACAGCGGCTTTTGCAGTCCGCTTGCCATTGCGGGTTTGGAGCATCCACAATTTGCCATGTTCAACCGTGAATTCTACATCTTGCATCTCTTTGTAATGACGTTCAAGTCGTTCGGTAATTTTCATAAACTGATTGTATGAACGTGGCATATATTTTTTTAGATGGGCAATCGGTTCGGTATTGCGAATCCCCGCCACCACATCTTCCCCTTGCGCATTGAGCAAAAATTCGCCCATCATTTTCTTTTCACCAGTAGATGGGTTGCGCGTGAAGGCAACACCGGTTGCTGAGTCCTCACCCATGTTGCCAAACACCATGGTGCAAATATTGACCGCAGTACCTAACGAATCAGAAATGCCTTCTTTTCTGCGATACGCCACCGCACGTTTGCCATTCCATGATTTGAAAACCGCTTCAATCGCTAGTGATAATTGGTTGTATGGGTCTTGAGGGAAATCTTTGCCTGTTTCTTGTTTGTACACTTGCTTATAGTTCCCCACAATTTCTTTCCAATCTTCCGCCCTCATTTCTATATCTAACTTATATCCTTTTTTCTCTTTATACTCAGCCAACGGATGCTCAAACGCTTCGTCTGCTACGTTCATCACCACCGTGCCGAACATCTCAATCAAGCGGCGGTACGAGTCCCATGCAAACCTCGCGTTGCCAGTGGCAGTGATAATGCCCTCTACCACCTCATCCGTTAAGCCGATGTTGAGGATGGTCTCCATCATACCGGGCATTGAAAACTTTGCGCCCGAACGGCAAGAGACCAATAACGGGTTTTTAGGGTCGCCAAACTTTTTACCAGTTGCTTTTTCAATTGCCTTCAGTGATTTGAGCGTCTCGCTCCACATGCCGGCGGGAAACTTCCCTGCGCTTTGATACGCATTACATGCCATTGTGGTGACTGTAAAAAATGGAGGCACTGGAACGCCAGCCCTTGTCATATCCAATAACCCCGCACCTTTTCCGCCAACTATCGCCTTGATACCATCCCATGACCCCCGCGCAAGTTTTTCAACTTTGCCAAACTCGTCGTATAAGTAAATCCATTTCGCCATTGGAAACCTCCGAATGTAACGAATTTCACAAACGATTGATTACATTGTACCAAATATAACAAATAAAAACAATAGAAAAAGTCTCTAAAATAAGGGCTTACCCATCACGGCGAGCCACACTTTGGTGAATCAATCTCATACATCGTGAAGAAAATTACTTCGTCAGGAAAGAGCACCCTGTTCGTAAAGACGAAAATGTGTAGGGTTTGAATCTTAGGTACTCCCACAAGAGAAAATATCTTTTGGGGATGAACAAATGTTGAGGTTGCAGAAACAGATTTCACGTTAAAGTTTAGAGGCGTGCTTTTGAATATCAATCAAAAAGAAATTCAAAGTATTTTGCCGATACCGCCAATTAGAGTCTGTCTAAACCTCACCTTACAAGAAGGCAAGTTTTTTATTTCTGTTAACCTTTTGCAAAGTTAAAAATGGAACTAATGGGTGATAATAGCGGCGTAGGAAAAATAGAAAAATTATGAACACAAAAGTATTAGTTATTGACGATGATGTTGCAATCACTGAGTTGATGAGTATGTTGCTCAAAACTCATGGGTTCGACGTTACCACCACCAACAACGGCGCAGAAGGTGTTGCGCTCGTAAAAGAAAAATCACCAAATGTTATTATTTTGGATTTAATGATGCCGGATATGGACGGCTGGCAAGTTTGTAAAGCCGTGCGCGCGTTTAGCAATTCGCCCATTTTGATTCTTTCCGCGATTAATGACCCGCGTTTGGTTGCCAGCATTTTAGATGCTGGTGCCGATGATTTTCTGGTCAAACCTGTGCCAAGTGGCGTGTTGGTTGCTCACATTCGCAAAATGATTCGACGCACGGGTGCTTTGCACTTCCCGCCTGATGCTACCCCGGAAAAAAAAATTAGATTAAACAACACCGCGCCTCTTATCTCCTAAGGGATGCCTGTTTCAAAAACAAGCCCTTCATTTTTGATGAAGGGCTTGTTTTTATTTCAGCATTTTCAACGCTTCGGCAGTTTCTGATATGGCTTCCATCATCGGCAAATGACCAATGCCCGGCAACTCAACCAAATGCGCCGAAGGCACAATTGATTTGACTTCACGTGCGCGGTCAATTGGAATTAAATTATCTTTATCGCCATGAATCACAACCAGCGGAAAATTGATAGATGAAAGAAGAGAAGTGGTATCCATTCTTTCTGCCATCGCCTTCAATGCGCCAATAAACGCGCCGGGCTTTTGTCTTTCCATAATTTCGCGTGAAGACAATTGAATTTCTTTATCCTCCGTAAATTTTGAGGACATGGTCTCCACCACACCGCCAATGCCATTTTCGCCCACATCCGCCGCAGATTTATATCTGCCTTCTTTTTTATCTGATGGGTCTGCTAATGTTTGCGTAGAAACGAGTCCTAATCCACTCATGCGGTCAGGATACAACTTTGCAAAAGCCAAAGCAATATACCCACCCATTGAGTGACCAGCAATGGCAGCTTTCTTAATTCCCAAATGGTCAAGCAAGCCAGCAATATCAGATGCGAAATCATCCATTGTGTAAAGGGAATCACTAAGTGAAGATTCTCCAAATCCGCGTAGGTCTGGCATGATTAAGTCAAAATCATTTTCAAGCAAAGGAGCGACAAAGCCCCAAGTGTGGTGGTCAAGTGGATAGCCATGTAACAAAACTAAGGGTGTACCTTTGCCTCGTCTTTCAAAAGCCAAAGTGATGTCGTTAACTTGAATTTTTTCTATGTTCATTTTCCTTTCTTACTAATTCTTCTTTTATAAAATGAATGGCTTCTTCTCGGGTTTGGATATTTCCTTCAGCTTGACCTTCACGAATCGCTTCAAGCAATTCTCCAATTAATTTACCCGGTTGTATGTTTAATTCTTTCATCAAATCATTGCCGTCTAATAAACGCGGTGGCGCAACTACTTCTTCTGGTTTTTCTAAATAATTTTCTAGCAAAATTCTTGATATTTCTAAATATATATTCCAAGTTTTGAGAGTCATTCCTTTATCACGCGTGCCGCGCATATCGGCAAGTGCTAACAAAATTAAGTCAATGCCTGCTTTGCCAGCATCACGAAAGAAACGATAAATCGCTCTGCGTGTTGGATATTCGTTTTGATTTTCCAATTTACTTGTAAAAAAATGAATGCGCATGTGATTTTTGATAATCACATTTAATCTTTCAATTTCATCATTGCTTAAATTAAACGAGTGCGCGCGTTCAGCAACAACTTTTGCACCTAACTCATCGTGATTAAAAAATCGAATCCGACCATTTTCATCAATCGTTTTCGTTTCGGGTTTGCAAACATCGTGATATAACGCCGCAAAGAAAAGCAATGAACGATGATTACGGTCAATATTTAATGACTCTGAAAAGTGCTTTGAGATTTGTTCACGAAATTTTCCAAGTTGAGATTGAAGCGCTTCTGCAAATTCATTTTTGGGAGTTTCTTCAAATAAATTGAAAATGATACGGTCAAGATAATCTAAAACTGACAACGTATGCGTCCACACGTCAAAAACATGCGGTGACGATTGCTCCACGCCTTTCATTTTCAGCAGTTCAGGCATGAGTTGTTCAATCACACCGAGCATATCTAAGGCTTTGATTGAATCGCTAACTCGTTTTGAGTTTAGGATTTTGAATATTTCATCTCGTGCCCGTTCAATGGATACGCTTCTTACTTGACTTGAAGCCTGCTTCATCCACTCTCGAGTTTGTTTGTCAATTGAGAAATCAAACACGGCGGCGAGGCGCACTCCACGCAAAACACGGACAGGGTCATCTGTAAATGAAGTTGGTGAACATGCTCGAATAGTTTTTAATTCGATATCTTTTGCGCCTTCGGTTGGGTCAATTAACGTGTCATCTTGTAAAT
>JAEURF010000091.1 GCA_016789205.1 Anaerolineales bacterium | reverse complement strand
ATTTCAAATTATTCATTACCAATTAAATCAAAAATCAGGATTGATAAAGAAGAGTCTAAGCCTATTCAACTATCTTTAGTATAAATAACTAATTTATAAAAACGGAGAAAAAATATGACGAATCAAACTGCTCCAAAACGATATCACCCTGTACATGTGATATTGCATTGGTTGGTAGCGTTACTTGTGTTTATATTATTATTTGGTGGATTGTTTGTGTTTCCACGTGTGCCGAATGCCGAAGAGGCTCCACTGTTAGGCTTTCATAAAATGGCAGGGATTTTTCTCGGTTTGTTTATGATTATTAGACTCGTTACACGTTATGTATTTAAGCGTCCAGCACCGGCTGATGCAGGGCATCCTGTATTAAATGTAATTGGCAAAGCCGTGCATTTTCTTTTGTATGTAGGTGTGTTTACAATGATGTTTACAGGTGACTCATTAGATGAAGCCTACGGCTTAGAAGGTATTCTTAAAGGAAATGGTGGGACAATTCCTGAAAATTTATTCATTTACCCTGAGCGGATACTACATGGCAATTTAGCTTATGTGATGATTGCTTTAGTGGTATTACACACTGGCGCGGCGTTGTATCATCAATTTATTCGCAAAGATAATTTGATTGGGCGGATGTGGTTTGGAAAGTAGATAAAAAAAAGCCCCTAAAGATTTTCAAAATCTTTAGGGGCTAATTATTTAATATAAGGGAATTCTCGCTCCACTAATTTTTCCCGCTTCATCTGAAAACAGATATTGCATCGCAGAGACAATTTCCGCGGGGGTTGTGCCTGTACCTTTATTTTCTTCATCTATGGCTTTGACTTGAATAATATTTGCAGTGACTTTAAATTCTTTTAATTCACTTGCTAAACTCAAAACCATGTTTTCTTGTGCGGCTTTGGTGGCTGTGTAAGCGCCGGATTTGCCCGGCGGGTTTGTGACCGTAGAAGCAGAGACGATAATCACACGTCCCCAGTTGTTTGCTGACAAAGGCTTTGATAACGATTTGAATAAATTAAACGTCGTGCGCACGTGTTGATTGAGCATAAATTCTAAATCATCTTGTGAAGCATCTGCAAAAGTTTTGCCACCTGTCCAGCCGCCGATGAGATGGAATAAAGCGTGGACACTGCCGAATTTGGAAAGAGCAGTTTCCACCGAAGTTTGAAGCGCGTTTGCATCAAGCAGGTCAATGGTTTGGGTGTGGAGTCTATTGGCGGGCAGATTCAAATCTTGTGTTAAGGAATCTAATCTATCTGCATTTCGGTCAAGCAAAATCAAGTTATGACCTTGCATCGCAAATGTTTTTGCAGTGAGAATTCCCAGCGTACCAGTGGCGCCAGTGATGATAATGTTTTTAGGCATCGGCTTCCCAATGAAAATCAATCATGTGACCTGATTTGGCGGCTTTGGTTTTTAAGTAAGCGCGATTATGTTTGTTGGTTGGCAAAATGTGCGGCAATCTTTCAGTGACATGAATGCCATGTAATTTTAATTGTTCAATCTTTTTGGGATTATTCGTCATCAACCGAACTGAATTAACTTTTAATGCTTTCAACATTTCTGCGGCAATTGTGTAATCACGTTCATCATCCCGAAAGCCAAGCGCAACATTGGCTTCAACGGTATCTAAGCCTTGGTCTTGTAAACTATAAGCGCGGATTTTGTTTGTTAAACCAATGCCACGCCCTTCTTGACGAAGATATAAAACAACGCCTTGACCCATTTTATTTATTTTCTTAAGTGCATGTTCCAATTGGTCGCGGCAATCACAACGATACGAACCCATCACATCGCCTGTTAAACATTCAGAATGTAAACGGACGGGTACATTTTCGGCGTTGAGAATATCGCCCTTGAAAATGGCAACATGTTCTTTGCTATCTAAATTATTTGAAAAAGCAACAATATGAAAATCTCCAAAGCGTGTTGGCAAATCAGCTATCGCTTCAATGCGTACCGCAATGTTGCTTAAGTCAATATTATTTTCATCTTCTTGAATCAAAAGTTTTACTCTTTCGTGCGTTGTTGTAGTCATATCATACCTCTAAAAAAATTTATATCGAAAAACTGTGCCACCATCTTCCCATGTTTCTACATGAGTTAATTTCATTTCTAGTGCTTGTTCGCGTGTTAGACCTGTGCCATCTGCTAAGGTTGGAGCATTTGCTCCGCCGAAAATCATTGGTGCAACATATATCATTAATTCATCTACAAGCCCAAGCCGCATCAATTCAAAATTGATTGTGCCGCCGCCTTCTACCATTAAAGTATCCACGCCAATTTTTTTCAAAATCTGCATCATCTTCATCAGGTCAACTTGTGAGGAATCTTCAACATATACTTCCACACCCAGTTCGCGCAGTTTTTCAACTTGCTGTATAGATGTTTGCGAAGTAGTAAATATTACTACCTTTGTGGGTCCAACCTTAATAAAATCTGAGTCTAATGAAATATTTATATTGCTTGCAACGCCAATTTTAGTTGGATTTTCTGACCGCCCCTGCTGGATTCTATTTTGACGCAACGCCTCATTCTTAACTGTCAACTTGGGTCCTTCACCTGATAAAGTTTTCCCGCCTACAAGGATTCCATCCACGCTGGCACGCAATTCATCAACCCTTACTTTATCTTTCGCAGACGAAATCGCAGAGCCTTTGCGTTCAAAGGTATCAATCTTTCCATCTGCCGTCATTGCGACGTTGATAAAGGTATAAGGTCTGTTCATATTACAAATTTATTGACCCCGTAGGGGTCAAATGATTATAGTCTTAATGAGTTGCCCAAGAAAACCCCGAAGGGGTGTCAGAGATTTTCAGAACTATGCCATCCCTACGGGATTTGTATTTGGCATAATTGATTTCTACAAAAATGCCATCCCTTCGGGATTATTTCCATATAAACAAATTTTATTCATCATCTCAATAAGAGCCAAAAAAATATTTACTTAACAAATCACTGATATTCACATTCACAATTTCTCTTTGCAGTGCAAAAAAGTCCGCGCCAGTGGCGTGACCATACGCATACCTTGTGGCATATTCTTTCAGAAATTTAGAGAAATTTCCATAGCCCATTCGTTCGCGCAATGCATCTAAGAAATAAGCTCCCTGAAAATATACGGCGTTGGTATAAGCGCGGAACGAGCCACCGTTATAGATATTCGTATCTACATAGCCTGTGGGATTAAAGTAATTGACACGGAACTGCCACCACCAACTGATGTTGGCAGGATAATTATTTTCGTAAAAGATGCGTTCACTATACGTTGCCAGTGCTTCATCTAGCCAGGGTTCAAGCGCGGAGTCATTTCCTACAAGGCTATACCACCATTGATGGGCAACTTCATGAACCCCGATTGTGGCTAAATTGCTTCTTGCTGTGCCATTATATTGACTATAAAAATCTGTGGCGAGAAAAATTAAACCGTCATACTCTTGTCCATCATCCATATCTGTTTGAACAATCGTTAAGGCTTGGTGTGGATAAGGTCCAAATTGCTGTGAAAAAGTATTAATTGCTTGCGCCGCATATAAAGCGACACCTTCTGCACCGCTTTTATACCCGCCAGCAAAGTAATAGGAGCGAATCACCACATTCCCTGCGGATGTTTCATGCACAAGAAATTCACTACTTGCCGATAATGCCAATGTTCTTGCACCGTATAAGCGATAGCGCGTCCATTCACCATTAGACTCCGCAGGTGCACCCGCCGCTATTGTGACTCCCGCATCTGTTTTGAGATTTAATTCCACATCAGACGAATCATAAACAAGATTTTCACCCCAAGACATTCCGTCGTGCAGAATCCATCCGCCACGATATGGTACAACGAATGGATACCAATCTACAAGGTTGATTTGATTAAAGTCATAGCCGAAGACATCATTTGCAGGTTTTTGTGGAATGTTGAGACTAAAGTTCATCACCAGTGTTGTGGCTGAACCAGCCGCGAGGGCTTGCGGTAAATTGAGCGTGAGTCTTTGTCCGCTTAAGTTGTATGAAGAAATCGTTGTGTTATCTTGTGTGATTGTATTAAGCGTAAATGCTCGGTTGTATAAATTTGGTGGAACAGCTAAAACCAATTCGGTTAAATTTACGCCTGTGTTGTTGTAATACCGAATGGTTTGGTCAACGGCGATGGTTTTGTTTGCAAAATTCAAAGTTGCATAAAGAATGTAATTTGTGCGTGAAGAATTTGTCGGCGGAGGAGATATTGGAGGAACAGAACCAGTTGTCCCCGTTGGTTGAGGCGTGAGTGTGATGGTCGGAGTTGATGTAATCGTCGGGCTTATCGTAAAAGTTGGGATGGGTGTGTTCGTCGAATCAGACGGTTGAAACGGCGTGGAAGTTGAATTGACATTTGGTTTTTCAATCGCGACTTGTGCAAAAGAAAGTGGCGTGGGGGTTGGTGTGATGAGGGGCGCATTGCAAGCGATTAAGAAAATTGAAATTAATAGATAATACGTGAAACGTGATACGTGAAACGTGATACGTGATTTCATTGATAAACACTACGGAAATATTGATTAATCAAATCTGAAATGTCGGCGCTGGTATGCGTGCGTAAGATGCGGAAGAAATCATTGGCAGTGACAATTTTTCCGCGCCCTTGATTGAGGTAATCTTGGAGAAACGCGAAGAAGGCTTCATCGCCGATTCTTGCACGCAGGTCTTCAAGAAAATGTGCACCTTGCAAATATATTGTCACTCGATATGCTTCAGCGCCTTGGGCTTCATATATAGGAATATCTATAAAACCTTCTGGTTGAAAAAAATCAACACGATATATCCACCATGTAGAAATGAGATCTGGGGATGTATTTTCATAGTAAACTTTTTCTGAATAAGTGGAAAGAGTTTCATCTAACCAAGGTTGTAAGGCTTGGTCACTGGCAACTTGTTCAAACCACCATTGATGCGCGGTTTCATGAACGCCGATAAACGTTAAGTAATTCATTTGTGTTCCATCGTATTGGCTGTAATATAAAGGAGAATGAAAATAAAAAGCGGAAAACTCCATGCTATCTTTAAAATCCGCCATGACAATTGAAAGACTTTTGTGCGGATATGCACCAAATTTTTGACTAAATACTTGAAGTGCTTGAGCAGTTGTAGTTAATATAGCTTGGCCAGGTGTTTCATTAAATGGAAAATAATAACTATAAACAGTTATATCTCCAACCTGTGTGGATGAAACTTGGTACTCTCGGCTAGCTGATATTGCAAATGCTCTTGCGGTATTGATTTTATAGCGAGTAAAATCTGCTTGTGGTTCTGCAAACCCACTTGATGCAACAACAGGAGCGGTCGTTGGGTCTGTAAATCTTAAGTTAACTTCATAGTCTGCAACATCATAAATAAGATGTTCGCCATAAGCCCAAGGGTCATGCAATATCCATTCTCCATTAATATTGGGGACTACAAAGGGATACCAATTGGTTAAGTTGAGTTGTCTTTGGGTATATCCGAAAATTTGAGGTCTTGATACATTAGGGTCATTCACTTCACTGATAGGAAGTATTAATGAATATTGAATATTGATTTCAATGGTTTCGTTTGCAGGCAGAAAAGATGCAAGTGCAATATCAAGTCTTTGACCATTAATAGAATACGTTGTAATTGCTTCGCCATTAATTGCAATATTTGTTAAGTTGAAACTTCCTTGCCAAAGGTTTGGGACAATCGCAATCACTAAAGCATTAAGTTGATTGCCCGTTAAGTTTGGATACAAAATTGTTTCATCCACTGTTACGGTATGCGCGTCATAATCCATCAAAACATCTAACGTGTAGATAGCTCTTTCCAACGTGGGAACAGGCGTACCCGTAGGAAGAGGCGTTTCTGTCGGAATCGCAGGTGTGTCTGTGACGGGTGGCGCTTCAAACGTAGGGACAGTTGGGGTGACCGCGTCAGCAGTTGAATTTGAGGTACAAGCAGTGATTAAAAGTATGATGAAGAATGTATAAATTTTGTTTTGCATGGACGCAATTCTACCTTAACGAAAAAAGTGCGTCGCACCTAACAGGTTAGAAAAATCTTAACCCATTTGGTGCGACGCACCCTGTACACTGAAGTAACTAACCTTCCATTTTCTTTTTCAACGCGGCAAGTGCGGCATCGTAACCGGCTAGCATTTGTTTCTTCATCATATCTTCCATGCCGGGCATGTTTGGCATTCCGGGTGGAGTTAGCACGGCTTCCGTTTGCATAATAACTTTGGTGCCTTTGCCTTCGGGTTCGAGGATATATGTGCTGATAACGTCAGAGGCGGGCGGTGCGGCATACGTTTTTGTGCCGAAGATTTTATTTTGTTCGAATGCAATCACTTCGGATGTAATCGTATTTTGGACGCCATTCATCGCTTTGACAGTGGTTTTGATTTTTGTGCCAAGTTTGATGGGTCCATCCGCTTCAACACTGACGACGTAATCGTTTTTTAGACTATCTAGGCTTGATACATACGAAAAGATTTTTTCTGGTGAGGTGTTAATTGTTGTGGAAGTTTCAATAAGTGCCATTGGTTTCTCCTTTTGTGAATGAAAATATTTTTTTATTATACAGACTTCATCCTTTTCCACAAGAACCCAAGTAGGAAAAACACAGTAGCCGTTAGTACTATGGCGGAACCAGAGGCAATACTGAAATAATAAGAAAGATATAAACCGATTACACTCGAAAACGATGCAATGCCTGCGGCGAGAATCATCATCACAGGTAAACGATGAGACAGCAGAGAAGCAGTCGCGGCGGGTGTGACTAGCATGGCAACCATCAAGGCGACACC
>JAEURF010000090.1 GCA_016789205.1 Anaerolineales bacterium | reverse complement strand
CGATGCTCATCTTCAGAGTGTTCTGTATCATCAAAAATATAAGCGAGTGGGTCACTAAAAACAGTAATGGCTTCATCAAAAGCAATACCATGTTTGCGTAAATTACTATCTGCTTTACGCGGATCCCACGAAAACTTCATAGATTAAGTATAGCATAAGAAGGTTTTGTGAATCAAAAAGAGCCTGATGCTTTCGCATCAGGCTCTTTTTTGTTGATTAGCTAAGAACAGTTACGTTCGTGGCTTGCGGACCCTTCGGTCCTTTTTCAACGGTGAATTCAACTTTTTGACCTTCTTGAAGGTTGCGGAACCCATCGCCTTGAATAGCGGAGAAGTGGACGAACACGTCCGCTCCGCCTTCGCGTTCGATGAAGCCGAAGCCCTTGTCACCATTGAACCACTTTACTGTACCAGTTATACGATCAGACATTTTGCCTCCTTATGGCAATAAAAAAATTTGTTGAGGTAAATCTGTTTGTTCCATCGGAGGGCAAAACAAAACAACTCACGGTCAAACCGTGAGCTGTTGATGTTCTTCATACCAACGTAACCTACCGTTTTCCTACAACACAACGATAACATACTACCCAGTCAGAGTCAATAATAAAATAAGAGCAATATTTATTCAATAACGAATATCGAAAATGCTATAATTTTTATAATGAAGGAGAATATCATGCGCATCGCCATCATCTCAGATATGCACGGAAATGATTTTGCTTTTGAAAAAGTCGAAACGGATATAAAAGCCCGAGGTGTGGATTCAATTGTCTGCTTGGGAGATGCGATTCAAGGTGGCGCCCAACCGAAAGAAACAGTCAATCGTCTACAAAATCTGAAATGTCCAGTAGTGATGGGCAATGCCGATGATTGGTTAATCAAAGGCGAAGAAACTGGCAAGGACCCAATTCCAGAAGAACGACTTAAAAAAATGCAAGCGATTCGTGAGTGGTCATTATCACAACTCGATGATGAAGACATAAAATTTATAAAAAGTTTTCAACCCACAGTGGCTATCAATATAGAAAAAGATTTGGATTTATTATGTTTTCACGGCTCCCCTACAGATTTCGATGACATCATTTTGCCAACGACATCAGAAGAAGATTTTATGAAATACTTGGGTGAATTCAAAAAAAATATTTTAGCAGGCGGACATACCCATACACAACAAATCCGCAGATGTGGTGACCGCTTCTTTCTTAACCCCGGCAGTATCGGCTTCCCTTTTAGTTCTTATCAATCTGACGGATTTCATGTAGATGCTTGGGCAGAGTACGCAATTCTCACAGCCGAAAAAGATAATATCGGCGTGCAATTTCGTCGTTTGAATTATGATGCCAAAAATGTAATTGAGATTTATAAAAAAAGTGGTCGTCCATTTGCAGAAGATGCAATTGCGCAATATCAAAGATAACCCTTATAATCTAATTTATGAATTTTTTAATCACCGGAGCCGCGGGATTCCTCGGCTCTTCCCTTGCTAATCATCTCGCACGCGAAGGTCATCAAGTACGTGGCTTAGATGACCTTTCGACCGGCGACCCGCAAGTTCTCTCCCCTGATGTACATTTCACACGTGGTGACGTCAGTGACCGCCCAAAGTTGTGGACGTTGCTTCAAGATGTAGATGTTGTTTATCATCTCGCCGCGCGGGTTTCAGTACCCGAATCAATTTTGTATCCGCGAGATTACAATGCCGTCAACGTTGGCGGAACTGTTGCTTTGATGGAAGCCATGCGTGATGTGGGAGTACGACGCGTCGTTCTGTCTTCATCTGGGGCAGTGTATGGAGACTTAAGAGTCTCATCCTTAGCAGAGTCCTTAATTCCGAATCCGCGCTCACCTTATGCAGTTTCCAAACTTGCCGCTGAATATTACGTCCGTACAATTGGAAATTTGTGGAATATTGAAACAGTTAGTTTACGAATCTTCAATGCCTATGGACCTGGTCAACATTTGCCACCATCACATCCGCCGGTTGTGCCACATTATCTTCGCCAAGCATTAAGAGGCGGGACTTTAGTCGCACATGGTGATGGAAGCCAAACTCGTGATTACATTTATGTAGATGATGTAGTCAGTGCCATGGTCGCCGCATCTACAGCACCCAATGTAAACGGGCAGGTTATTAATGTTGGTTCAGGGATAGAAACATCCATCAAAGATTTAATTCGTCAAGTGTTAGAAGTGACAAAAAGTAAAGCCAATGTGGTTTATAACTCGCAAACTTCTGGCGGCGTCTCACACATGAAAGCAGATTCGACTCTAGCGAAAGAGAAATTAAGATTCACACCTTCAATTAAGTTGGAAGAAGGTTTGAGATTGACTTTGAAACGGGATTCAAGATTCAAATAACTTATTTGGAGTCAGCCAGCTTGCTGGCGTATTTCGGGAGCAAGCTCCCTGACTCCATAGAATAATATGACACTTCCAAGAAAATTCTACAATCGTCCTACATTAACTGTTGCACGTGAATTATTAGGTGCGAAGTTAATTCATATATCTAATGGAAAAAAATTGGTTGGATTAATCACCGAAACCGAAGCTTATTTTGGATTTGATGACCTCGCCAGCCACGCCAAAGCAGGGCGAACGATTCGCACTGATCCAATGTTTGGTGAAGCAGGTCATGCTTATATTTATTTTACTTATGGCAATCATTGGATGTTGAATGCTGTCACTGAACAAGAAGGATTCCCTGCGGCGGTATTAATCCGTGCGATTCAGCCGATTGAAGGCATTGAGTTGATGATGAAACGCCGTCAGGGACGAGATACATTTGGACCGGGCAAGTTGACTCAAGCACTGGGAATCAGCAAAAGCCAAAATTATGCTGACCTGACAGAACCAACTTCCCCCTTAAGAATCGAAGCGGGCATTAAAATCCCAGATAAAATCGTGACGATTGGCGCACGAGTGGGTTTAAACAAAACACCAGAACCATGGTTTTCAAAGCCGTGGAGATTCTTAGTTAAAGAACCGATACTCGATGTTTGATAGTCGAGTATCCAATATCGAATTTCGAGGAGATACGTTATGGGACTTTTGGAAGGTAAAAACGCTTTAATTTTTGGTTTGGCAAATGAACGTTCAATTGCGTGGGGCATAACACAAGCGTTCAAACGTGAAGGCGCGAATTTAGGAATTAGTTATGCGGGCGAAATGCTTGAAAAAAGAGTGAAGCCACTTGCTGAACAGGTTGGTTGCAAATGGGTGGAAGAATGTGATGTAACCAAAGATGACCAAATTAAAGCAGTGGCAGAAAAAGCCGCCAAACATTTTGGAAAAATTGACGTGCTTGTGCATTCAATTGCGTTTGCAGGTAAAGATGAATTAAGCAGACCATTCCACGAAACCAGCCGTGAAGGTTTTAGAGTTGCAATGGATGTTTCTGTGTATTCATTCGTGGCATTGACTCATGCTTTCTTGCCGATATTAAACCCCGGCGCTTCTGTGATGTGTTTGACATATGGTTCTGGCGCCGTGAAAGTTGCCCCTCATTACAATGTGATGGGCGTTGCTAAAGCCGCATTAGAATCTGCAACCAGATATTTGGCGTATGATTTAGGTCCGCAAAAGATTCGTGTGAATGCCATTTCTGCAGGTCCGATTCGTACACTCGCGGCGGCAGGTGTTGGCGGCTTTAGAGATATGTACAAGCATTTTGCAGATTTATCTCCGATGCGCGAAAATGTGACCATTGAAGATGTTGGTGATACGGCTGTATTTTTAGCGTCTGATTTATCGAAACGTGTGACTGGCGAAATTCAATACATTGACTCTGGCTTCAATATTATGGGTGTGCAAATTGGTGCAAAAGAAGAGAAGAGCGAGTAATCAGTTTTCAGTAATCAGTAGGGGCAGACCTTGTGTCTGCCCCTTTTTGTTTTAAGGGTAAAATTGACTCAATATGTTTAAACGCAACACCACCCCCACTGAAAACCCACAACCCGTGCAAGCCGTTGAACGAATCACCTCTGTGCTTGGCTCTGGCGTGGTTTGGCATGGCAGTATCAACGGTTCTGGCGGCGTGCGCATTGAAGGTGCGTTTGAAGGCGAAATTGCCCTGCGTGGCATGTTGGTCGTCGGTGAAACAGGACGTGTTACCTGCCAAAATGTGCGTGCCAATACAGTTATTGTCGCGGGTGCAGTGCGTGGAAATATCACCACCCAAAAGCTTGAGATTCGTTCATCTGGCAGAGTTTGGGGAGATGTGGTCACCACAGCATTTGTGACCGAAGAAGGTGCATTTTTACGCGGTCAAATTCGGATGGAAGAATCGGTCGAACTTAACCTTGAACCTGCTCCTGAAACGACACCTTCAGAAGCCGCCGTTGCAGAATCCATCGCACAGACGCAGATTCCTGAATCTATACCTGCGATTGAAGCCACACAGAAAGTGGCACGGAAAAAGAAAAGCGAATCATAATCTGACCTCACCCCTAGCCCCTCTCCTAAAGGAGAGGGGAATTGTTACATGAAATACACAGACCTCAAAATTCAAACCCAACGTGAATTTCCGAACAACATGCGCACACAAGGCTTCGGCTGGCTTGCGCGTGCTGGATATGTGACTCGTGAAAATGAATTGACTGAGTTGGGAAAACATTTCATTTCGCACTTGCAAAATTTGTCAAAGGATTCTTCTTTCATCTTTCCTCTTTCGTTTTATACAAACGAATCTAAATCCACTTTCTACTTTCCACTTGCCACTGGAGACGTACAACTCATTCACTGCGAATCATGCAAATATACAGAAAGAATTGAACTTGCAAAATTTGCAAAACCTGTAGGGGCAACTCATACCACTTCGTGGCACTTTGAGTCGCCCTTGCCAATTGAAAAAGTGGAAACACCAAATTGCAACACCATCGAGTCACTTGCAAATTTCTTGAATATCGCCAAAGAAAAAACTGCCAAAGCCTTGATGTTCACCCGCACATCAGATAATCAATTTGTCTTCGTGGTTGTGCGTGGAGATATGACACTCAGCGAAGCTAAGTTTAAAAATGCTATAGGCGAAGTCAAACTCGCCACAGCAGAATCAATTTCCAAGTCAGGTGCAGAGGCGGGGTATGCATCGCCGATTGGATTGAAAGATGCATTAATCGTTGTAGATGATTTAATTCCACAATCACCAAATCTGGTAGCCGGTGCAAATGAAGTTGATTATCATTTCATCAACACCAATTGTGGCAGAGATTATCAACCCGAAATCGTTGCGGATTTGGTTTTAGCAAAAGAAAACGATGCTTGTGTAAATTGTGGAAATAAACTTTCATCACAATATTCAATTGCATTGAAAACAAAAAATGAATTTCATTTTGAAAATATTTTGCTGGCGCTTGCTGAAACGTATCACGATGAAAAAGGTTTAATATTTCCAAAATCTTTTTCTCTCTTTGATGTGTATCTGATGTATGTGCCAGGCAAAACAATCAACACAAAAGAAAAAGCAGATGAGATTTACAACCAATTACAAAGTGCTGGCATTACAGTTTTATTTGATGACCGCGATGAACGTGCGGGAGTCAAATTCAATGATGCCGATTTGATTGGATGTCCTTTACGAATTACAGTTGGCGAAAAGGCATTACAAAACGGAATGGTAGAATTAAAAATACGCAAAACAAACGAAAACCAAAATTTGTCACTAGAAAATTTAATTACCAAAATCATTGAAATAAAAAATAGTTTATGAAATCTGGTCATTTTCCTCCACCCAAACGAAATGGTTTGATTGTTCATGGCACAATCTTACTTGTGTTGATAATCATCACTATTGTCGGGTTTATCAATTTATCCAATGCTGATGTCGGACCTGCATTTCTGATTTCGCTTTTAATTTCACTGATTGCATTTATCCCAATTCCATTTTTTGCTTATCGCATGTATTCTTTATCACGTGCCGACTATTTCATTGACCGTGACAGCCTTTCGATTCGTTGGGGTTTAAGAGTTGAAGATATTCCACTCAATGACATTGAATGGATTCGCCCTGTGGATGATTTAACCACGCCGCTTACATTTCCTTCTCTTTCGCTTCCCGGCGGGTTGTTAGGCACACGTCGCCATCCAGATTTAAGCACTGTCGAATTCCTTGCTTCTGATGCAAAAAAACTATTATTAGTTGCCACAGCAAAAAGAATTTTCGTCATTTCACCAGAAAACCCAGCCGCGCTCACTCAAACTTTCGCACGCGCCACCGAACTCGGAAGCCTCGCTCCCGTAGAAGCAAAATCAGTTTATCCATCCTTTGTTTTCACACAAGCCTGGGGGAATAATCTTGTCCGTTATCTTTGGTTAGTCACATTATTGCTTAATATTGGTTTATTTATCTGGGCAAGTTTTATTATCCCCAGCACATCGCAAGTGCTTTTAGGTCAAAGACCTGAACCCTCGCCATCATCACAATTGATTATTCTTCCTGTAGTGAGTTTATTGCTTGCTGTTGCAGGTTGGATTGCAGGCTTATATTTTTATCGCTGGGAACGTGAACGTGTGTTGGCATTCATCGTCTGGGGTTCTGGCACACTTACCAGTTTATTATTTTTATTAGCAGTTTTACAAATTCAAACTTTATAAAATATCTCAATGCAACTCCTTTACGGATTTTTCCTCGCCATCATCATTTCATATCTTGCATACAAAGCCCACAGCTTAAATAAAAGTGGAGCCATCGCCGCATTTGTTGTTGGCACAATTATTTTCGGAATCGGTGGCTGGAGTTGGGCAATTTTATTGCTGACGTTTTTTATTACTTCATCTGGGTTGAGTCGCGCGTTCAAA
>JAEURF010000008.1 GCA_016789205.1 Anaerolineales bacterium | reverse complement strand
CTTGCTCCCGTTTGGACCAGCAAGCTGGTCAACTCCAAAATCTTATGCTTTCGCTTGTGGAGCAAGGATAGCGAGTTCTCTGCGAAGTGTTTCAATAATCGCAGTGTTGCCGCCTTCATCACCATGTTTTTGGAATTGTTCTTTTTTGTGCGCCAGTTCGCCAAGCGTTTGATAAAAACGAGAGGTGGCTCGTCCGCTAAAACCAGCGGTGGTTAAAGTTAGTGGTGACATGGCTTTTTGATATTGTGCTTGTGAAATTAAACCATTGGAAACTTCTTCTACCAATTGTCTTTTGACAACGTTGCGTTCATGCACAATTACCCAAATGATAATGCCGACCATAATGCTATAACCAAATAAATCGGCAAGGATGGTTAACCCTAAAGAATCTAAGCCGCCTGAGCCGATTACACTTCCGAATGTATTGTGAAACGCGTGCGCCCCAATTGCAATTGCGAGACCAATCAGCGGTGCAACGAATTTGATGATGGTATTTTTGTTTGTACGTGCAATTGCGAAACCAATGCCAGTGAATGCTGTGAAGAAGGCGTGCATCCAACCGACGAGAATGACGCGGATAATGGTCAGCACAACCAAACCTTCCCAGCCGCCTTCGAGATAACCGTTACGATAAATATATAACGTGTTTTCGATAGCCGAAAAACCCAAACCGACAATACTGCCGTAAATGATGCCATCTAAAACAGAATCAAATTCTTTGCGGAACATAAAAAACACAACCGCAACCGCCAAGCCTTTGAGCGTTTCTTCAACAACTGGTGCAATGATAGAAGCCGTGCCAAATTCTGCGGCGGCTTCTGAACCTGTAAACATATACAGACCCAACCCAAGCACGGTATTGATAATAAACGCACCACCACCTGCAATAATTACGCCCCAAAAAAATGCCGCGCCTAATAAGGCTTTCGGTTCTTTTTCGTAGCGGTCAAGCCAATATACAAAAAGGGCATACAAAAACATCGGGACGAAACCAAAAAATAACGAAACAACTAATGCCATGAGATTCTCCTGTTAGATGAAATGTAATTGATTATAAGATTGCTCTGTCGGAAAAAGCAAGAGCATTTTCTTGCGACGACAGAATAGACTATCCCTGAAAAATTAAGCGCGTTCTTTCCACATAGGTGGTTTCAGATTCGATACCCAATTCAGATAACACCTCTTCCGGTCTGCCAGTTGCGCCTTCACGCGCGGCAAGTGTCATTTTCAACCAGACAGTTCCATTTGGCTCTGTAATCACGCTTATCATTTCAATCAGCGGACGTAAGTCATACGATTTGCCACGCCGTTCGCGCAGAATCGATTCGGACTTCATCACAGCCTCAACCTTGCGCGTCAACTCTGACGTTTCAACTGGTTCTGTCAATTTGACATCATACGCCGCCGACAGCACTTGAGTCTGCAAGGCGGGCAGATTTTCAGCCACTTCTTCCACTTTGATAATTTTTATATCTTCCGGCAGACTGACAGTTAATTGTTTTGATATATTTTCAATAGGAATGTCTTCTTTTAAACGTACATCTAATACTTCACCGCGTGAAGAGAATCCCAATGGCAATGCGGCGGCGAGACTAATCTTTGGTTGAGGATGAAATCCCTGCGAATAGGCGAGAGGCAACTCAGCCCGACGCATGGCGCGTTCCCACAGACTGTGTAAGTCCAGATGACCGATATATCTCAATGCATTTTGTTTTGTAAAAGTAATTCTGACCCGCATTATATTTTTTTCGTTTTTACAGTATGTTTTTTTAGCCAGGCTTTAATGGCTTTGGTATGTTCTTGATAATGGTGATAGGTGTTATCGGCAACACGGTCAAATAGATTATGTTGCTTGATTAGATATTCAGGCATAGATTCAAGCGTAGTAACAATGGAAGTGAAGGCTTGGTTTTCTTGTGCCACAATTTCTTCTAAAGAGACGTTTTTATATTTTTCATAAATCCACGCATTGGGTGTGTCATCATCCAAAAGCGGGGAGCCGAAATCTGGATAGCCAAATTCATCCAGAAATGCATCTAAGGCATTGTACGTTTTGCATGGTTTGTAAATTTCGCCATGTTGAATTTCATTCAAACGGTCAGAGATGTATTGCTCATACGCCCAAATATGCGCGATGATATCTTTGATAGACCAATTGCCTGAAACGCCTTTGATCGTCATTGTGCGTGTAAAGCCAACGCGATTGAGCAATAACTCAAATTTATCGCGTTCTCTTTGCAAGCGGTCAATGAAAATAATTTTATTCATTTGATTATTTGCTTAATCCCCAACCACAGGCAATTCAATATTTGCTTTATTCGTCTTCGGTGCAGGTGACTTTACATCCGGGCACTTCCAACCTTCGCCGGGATTTTCACGTCGTAAATTTGCAAACGTTGGCAAAATTCCGCAAGCAAAACAATTGAGGCGACAATCCACGCGAATTTCACCTTCGAGTGACATGCGAAAATCTTGGAACAAAAAGTTTTTGCGTAATGCCGCGCCGATATGTTCCCACGGAAATACTTCATCTGTGCGGCGTTGACGATGCGTATAAAAAGCGTGGTCTAAGCCATGTTCTGCAAATGCTTGCATCCATGTCTCAAACTTGCGTCCTTCATCCCACGCGTCAAACTTCGCGCCGTTTTTCCAGGCGGTATAAATCACATCTGCCATACGACGGTCACCACGTGAAAGCCAAGATTCAACCAATGTATCTTCGGGTTTAGTCCAACTCAATTTAATATTTTTATCTTTGTAGAATTCACGTTTGAGTAAAGCTTGTTTTTCTAAAATATTTTCGCGTGTATCCGATGCAACCCATTGAAACGGTGTTTGTGGTTTTGGCACAAAGGTACTTACACCAGCGTGTAACTTAACTTTCCAACCCGCAACTTTACGTCCTTCGGCGAGAACACGCTTACATAAATCTGCAATCGCTTGCACATCTTCAATTGTTTCACTTGGATGACCAATCATAAAATACAACTTAATCGTCGTCCAACCGCGTGCGTAAATATCATTAGTTGTGTTGATAATATCTTCATCGGGAATAAATTTGTTAATGATACGGCGCATTTTTTCTGTCGCTGCTTCTGGTGCGAGTGTAAATCCGCCGGAGCGATGTTGTTTCAATTTTTCCATCAAATCAACAGAAACAGATTCGATTCTCAATGATGGAAGTGAAACTGTTAATTTTCTGCCTTCAAATCTTTTGCTAATCGCATCTACCAAATCTTTGACATACGTGTAATCAGATGAAGATAAAGATAACAAAGCCAATTCTTCAAATCCAGATGAACGAATAGCGGCATCTGCGGCTTCGACAACTTCTTCCACGCTTCTTTCTCTGACGGGACGTGTAATCATGCCTGCTTGACAGAATCTACATCCACGCGTGCATCCGCGCATAATTTCTACAGAGACGCGGTTATGTACGACTTCAATATTTGGCACAATAAATTTTGTCGGTGGTGGTGGAAGTTTTGCAACAATCCTTTTGTTTACTAATTTCGGCGCTTCTGGAATCGTCGGTTCTGTATAGGCAACAGTTCCATCTTCCATGTAAGTTGTTTCATAAAATTGTGGTACATACACACCATCAATTTTTGCTAATTCTTTAAGAACTTCAAGCCGCGACCATTTTCCTTCTTTCTTCTTTCCTTTTTGAATCACATTCACAATATCGTGAATGACTTCTTCGCCTTCACCAATCACAAATGCATCAATGAATTTATACATCGGTTCTGGATTTGTCGCCGCATGTCCACCGGCGATGATGAATGGGTGTGATTCATCTCTATCAAGCGAATGAATCGGAATGCCAGATAAATCTAAAACATTAAGTGTGTTGGTGTACAACGTCTCATAAGGGAGAGAAAAGCCGATGAGGTCGAAACAGGCTAAAGGTTGTTTTGATTCGAGCGCGTAGAGCGGAATCTCATGTTGGCGCATCAAATCTTCCATATCCATCCACGGCGAATAAGCGCGTTCTGCTAGCGCATCCTCACGTTGATTGATTTGGTCGTATAAAACTTTTAAGCCCACATTGGAAACGCCAATGTCGTAAATATCAGGGAAAACAAACGCCACTTTGGTTTTGGCTTGCGCCCAATCTTTGCGAATCGAGTTTAATTCTCCGCCCACATAGCGACCAGGTTTTTGTACTCTTAATAAAATGCGGTTAAGTTTGTTTTCAATTTGTTCAGGAGTTAACATTTTTTTATTATACCTGATTAGAAATTAGAGTGCATCGCACTCGAATATTAGTGATTCTTCTATGTAATTAGGTGCGATGCTCCCAGACTATGCTATTTCTTACAGAATTGATAAGAGAAAGCAGATGAAATAGCCCCAAAGGGTGAACCTATTAAATAGAAGCTGACATAAAATCTTGAACAAATACAAAGAGGAGACACATCGTGAAAAAAATTCTACTAATTTCCCTATCAATATTGCTGGCGGCTTGTGGCGTAGTACAGCCTGTTCAGCAAGAATTGCCGACCCCAATGATTCAAACCGTTGTTGTGACCGTGATTGCACCAACCGAAATTGTGCCACCAACCGCCGTGCCGACAGATGTTCCAACTGAGGTACCTACACTTGTTCCCACGCTTGTCCCGGTCGATACGCCTACACTAGCGCCAACTGCCGAAGCATCTACTTCATCAAATAGCAGTTCAGATTTAACCCCTGTGTTGGTCGATAATATTTTCGGAAAAGGCATCTTTGCTGATATAAAATTCTCAAGCGACCGTATTACGCTCAATTGTTACCCGCGTGAATTTGAAATTACCATGCGTGGTATTCATCCCGATGTCACACGTGCAGAAATGTTCTATCGTGTGCTTGAAGCACCAAGTTTCTTTAGATATTCAGATTGGTATTTGTTAGGCAACATGAATACAGATGGTAAAGGTAATTTCTTTATCACCTTCAAAGCTACTGATATCAAAGATGATTGGCGGGCTTTGGACCAAGCTGTAATTGAGTTTCAATTTGCAGGTGTGAACAAAGGTGGCGGTGTGGTAGACCGTACACAAAAGATTGAAAAGTTAGTGACCTATTACAAAAACTGCCCATAGTTTTTGAGTGAATCAAAAAGGGTGAGACGGAAACGCCTCACCCTTAATTTTTGCCTGTTTCTGCCAAGTCGACATTTTCTTCGATTCAACCTCGCACGGGGATAAATCCCCGCGCTATTTTTACAAAGCCTGCTGAAGCAGGCTTAATCCATCAAAATTAGCCTTGTTTCCTTTTCAAAATACCAATTCATCATTTGCACGAACCAATCGCAAAATAAATTTTGTTCGTGTTGCATTTTTTCTTTAATTTCATCCATGCTCATATAAAATACTGTTTCGATTTCATTATTATCAAAGTTGATATTTTGCGTATCAATTTCACCTGTGTAAATCTCACTGATTTCATTATCATTAATTCCATAATTCATGCGGAATTTTGTTAATCTTTTTATTTGAATGCCTGCAACTCCTAATTCTTCTTTCAAACCCCGCCGTGCCGCATCCAAATAACTTTCTCCCGATTGCACATGCTCCGAGACTGAGCAATCAAGCCGAAGCGGGTTAGAGGCGCGGTCGGCACTTCGTTTTTGAATCAACATCTTCCCATCTTTGTTAAATAAAAAGACATGCACGCCTCGATGCCATAATCCAACCTCATGGACTTTCTTACGTGTTTCTTTGCCGATTGTTACATCTTGTTCATCTACTATATCTAAGTATTCTTCACTCATACAAAAGATTTTACTTGATAAAAAGACCTGCTAATTTGGCAGGTCTTTTTAATTACCCAAACAACTCCATTAATTGTTTGACATGGACAATCCCATCAAAGTTTGGAATATCACCTTTTCGCATTTTGGCTTTTTCGCCATCAGGGTCACCGAGGCAAGAGACGATGACATCACCTGCTTCTACATCTTCTTTTTCTGTATAACCATTGGTAGTGACAATCACTTTCATACCTGCGGCTTTGGCGGCTTTGACTCCGTTTTTAGAATCTTCAACGACAAACGCTTCATCAGGTGTAAGACCAAGTGTTGATAAACCAAGATTATAAATTTCAGGGTCTGGTTTTTTGTTTTTGACAACATCACCTGCTAAGACAACATCAAACTTAATATCTTTCAAAACGCCTTCGGTGATGGCTTTGGCGGCTTGTTCATTAGATGTAGTACAAACACCGATTTTGATTCCTGCATCCATGAGTTCTTTCATGAAACGATGTAAGCCCGGGCGCAGAGCAAGTTTTCCGCTTTCAATTAATTCAACAAACAAAGCAGTTTTGCGTTTGTGCATCTCTTTGACAAGGTTATCAATTTCTTCTTCTGTCAGTGGCTTGGAAAAACCTTTGGTCTTCCAATGATGTTTCATGCGTTCTTTGCCACCAGCAATTTGAAGAAGTTCATGATAATACTCAACACTCCACTCATCTGTGAAGCCAAATTCTTTGAAGGTCATGTTGAATGAAACGCGATGACCATCACGTTCGGTATCAATGATGACACCATCTTGGTCGAAGAATACTGCTTTTATTTTAGACATAGCACCTCTTTATTTCTTCACACCAAAAAACTCAAGAACTGTGTTGACAAACAATTCATTTTCTTCTTTTGAACCAATCGTGACGCGGAACCAACCATCGCTTCCGTATTTCTTGCTTTCACCACGAAGAATGATTCCTTTGGTCTCAGCATATTCCAAAACTTCTTTACCAGTTTTGCCTGTTTCGCCACAATCAAACAAAATGTAATTGGCTTTGGATGGCATCACATAGAATCCAGGAATCACACTCAATGATTCAGAGATGTAATCCACAGCATCATTATTAAATTTGACACGCTCTGCTAAACCTTCTTGGTCTTCAAACGCCGCCAATGCCGCCCACATCGGAATCGTGCCGACGTTCCACGGAAGAAGCGAGCCAGCAATCTGTTTGATGACATCTTCATGCCCAATCGTATATCCGAAGCGCATCCCAGCCAAACCATACGCTTTCGATAATGTTCGAGTAATCAAAACGTTTTTATATTTCTTCGTCAATTGGACTTGTGATTTACCTAAACCAGCATACTCGACATACGCTTCATCTACAATTAAGGGGATGCCTGTTTCTGCAAATGGGATGAAGTGTTCTGGGTCCATATAATTGCCACTTGGGTTATTTGGATTCGGAATGACAATAATCTTGGTCTTATCCGTAATTGCATTCATCAGACCTTTATGGTCAAATTTTAGTAAGTGGTCTTCATAAATCATTGGCACAGATACCATCTTCGCGCCGAGCAAAGTTCCACGTAAACCATAAATACCAAAACAGGGCGTATGTTGGATGACTTCATCGCCGGGTGTGATGAACATGCGGAAGATATTGTCATACACTTCGCTAGAGCCATTGCCAATCATCACATTTTGTGGACCATCTACATTATTCAACTCAGCAATTTTGCTTCGTACAACAAGTCCCTGATCTGGATAACGATTTGTCATCTTTGCATATTTGAACATCGCTTCTAATACTTTATCAGAAGGTGGCAATGGATTTTCATTTGACATCATGCGATGTAATTCGGGTTTGCGCCATGCCAATTCAATATGTTCTGAAACATACATCGGAATGCCTTTTACCCACGGGGCATAATAATCTTCAATATTTTTTGTCATTTTTATTTTCTCCTAACTCACTAAATTCTATTCTCTGTTCTCTAATCTCTTGTTCTTACGCCTTACCAGCCGAACCCAACTTATCCATCCAATGCATCACAACTTTACGAGTCGCATCTTTTACAAATACATCTAACTTACCTGGGTCATATTCATCACGATGTGCATTGAGATATTCCCATTTGGCATTGATTAACGTGTGCTTCAACTCAGTAGATACATTAAATTTTGCGCCACCTGCCTCTAACAACTTGACAATGTAATCATCTGGCAAGCCTGTACCACCATGAACTACCACTGGAGTTTTGATTCCGTTACCGTTTAACATTTTGTTGATAATAGCCATGCGTTCAAAATCAATTTTTGGATTCTTGGTTTTGTAAACACCATGTGCTGTTCCAATCGCTGGAGCAAAAATATCCACGCCAGTTCGTTCCACAAATTCAACCGATTGTTGCGGATTTGCTAACTGCGCTTCATCTTCTGCAACAATCACTTGGTCTTCCACACCACCGACAGTTCCTAATTCACCTTCAACGGAAATGTTTCCAACACTGTGAGCATAATCAACAACCGCTTTGGTTTGGCGAATATTTTCTTCAAATGAATGTTTAGAAGCATCAATCATGATGTTGGTATAACCAAGGTCAGCACACTTATTGCAATAATCAATATCTGTGCAGTGGTCAAGATGTAAACAAACTGGCACAGGCGCAGACTCAGCCAATGTGCGATAGATATTAACCATCAACTGTGTTCCTATAAATTGAGATGGCTTGACGGAGGTTTGCACAATCACAGGTGCTTTCTTTTCAATTGCCGCTTCAACCACCGCCTTGAATTGAAGCAAATCCGTGACATTAAACGCCCCGACAGCATATCCGTTCTTTGCTCCTTCAATCATAATTTCTTTTGCATTTACGATAGACATAATTTTCTCCTTTTACTGTTTACTGAAAACTGTTCTCTACTCTCTGTTCTCTTACTTCTTCTTTGCTACATCTTTCAACCATTGCTCCCATCTAAAATCAGTCACATGCTGACGAAAACGTCCAAACCATAAATCAGCATAGCCTTGAAAATCTTCTTCCAATTTAGAAATACCCGTTTGAGTCGTTCCCCACATGGCTTCATGCAATTCAGACATGGGCCACATCAAACGTAATCTTGCATATTGTTTGTCGGTCACTTCGCCAAAATATTCATATAAGAAATCTTCAACTTGTTCTTCGTTCAAACGATGATGATGTGAAAAATTTGCAAGGTCAAAGAATATATCGCCCATGCCTGCGTATTCCCAATCTAACAAACGGATTTCACCAATATCACCAGCAACTTCTTCATCTAACCAATTCAAATTTAATAAATCATTATGGCAAGGCGTTGGCGTATATGTGTCTTTTTCCAAAGCCTTTTGGACTTCGTTTGTTTTTTGCATAATCCAATCCCAATCGTGTGGAAATTTGGCATTATTGCTTTTTGATATTTTGGTCAACATTTCAACACGCTTGAAAATGTTAAACTCACCTTTTAATTTAGGTCCACGCTGATGAAACAATCTTAGCTTCTTTGCAATACGTGCTAAATAATCTGGCTTGACAATATCTTCAGGCATAATGCGCTTGCCATTCACAAAGCGCGTCACAATATAACCTTCGGGTTCAATAAAATAAACCACCTCAGGAGCAATGCCTAAATCACCAGCGGCTTTGTTGGCGGCATATTCTACATCGCGTTTGATTCCCAATTGGTCAGTGCCTTCACCAGCCAAACGAATCACATATGCCCGTCCATCTGCCTCAATCTTAAAATTCAAATTTGTGATTCCGCCACTTAACGGAATCTTTTTGATATTTTTTGAATCCGCCAAAAACGGGACTTTCGCTATCGCTTTATCAATTAACAAAGTTGTCATCATCTGCATTCTCCTATTTTGGATTTAAGAACATCGCTTCACACTTGACTTCAACTTGATTCTTTTCTTCATCTTCATTTTTCGTCATTGCGAGCCACGTTCTTGTCCTTTGTGGCGAAGCAATCTACTACATAATCATAAGATTGCTTTGTCAGGAAAAACTCCTTCCTCTCAATGACAAGACTCTGTATCTCGTTACTCGTCACTTCTTTATTCTCTCGCCTTTCGGGTCCCACAAAACGGCTTGAGCAACTTCTGCATTCACTTGTTCACCAAAACACTCAATCTCTAATTTTGTTCCTGCTTTTGCAAATTCCATCGGTAAGTACGCATACGCCATAGATTTTTTGACCGAATATCCATACCCGCCCGAAGCCACCCAACTGACAATTTTTCCGTTTGCACGAATCGGTTCTTTGCCAAGCACAATTGTGCGGTCATCATTTAATGTAATTGTACAAAGTTTTTTCTTGATGCCTTCCGTTTTTTGCTTGACCAATGCTTCTTTGCCGATAAAGTTATCTTTATCTAATTTCACTGCAAAACCTAAACCTGCTTCATACGGAGTATAGTCCGGTGTGATTTCACCACTCCAATAGCGATAGCCTTTTTCTAAACGAAGTGACTCAATTGCTTTATATCCAGCGGCGACCATGCCTTCCAGCTTACCAGCTTCCCATAAGGTATCCCAAAGTCTTAAACCATATTCCATGGGACAATAAAATTCCCAGCCCAGCTCTCCTACATATGTCACGCGCGAAGCGATAACAGGAACATCTCCAACTGTGATTCGTTTCGATGTCATATATGGAAAACCATCATTCGATACATCATCCATGGTTACTTTTTGCAGAATCGTTCTAGCTTTCGGTCCCCACATGCCGATAACTGCATACATTGAGCCGACATCTTCAATCGTTACGCTTCCATCTTCGGGCATGTTGAGCGACAACCACGACATATCATGTTGACCAAACGCAGTTCCTGTGACGATGAAGAATCTATCTTCAGCAATGCGGTTGACCGTGAAATCACATTCAATGCCGCCGCGTTTGTTAAGACATTGTGTGTAAACCAAATGACCCACTGGCACATCAATTTGATTCGCACAAACGGAATTCAAAAACTTTAACGCACCCTCTCCACGCACTTCAAATTTATTAAATGAAGTTTCATCAAATAAACCCGCATATTCACGCGTCATCAAATGTTCATGACCAATCGCACGCGACCAATTATTTCTTGCCCAGCCATTTGGTTCGTGACCATGTGTTGCTAATTCTTCATACGGTTTAAACCAATTGGGTCTTTCCCAACCAAATTTTTCCCCGAAGTGACAACCTAAATCACGCAAACGATAATAAGTGGGTGAGACGCGCTGATTACGGCGAGACATTCTTTCTTCGCCCGGATAATGAATGTCATAATATTGTGTATAAGTTTCAATTGTTCGTGCGGCGGCATAATCAAGACTGTTATAGTTCGGACCAAATCTTCTTACATCCAATCTCCAAACATCCCATTCTGGTAAGCCATTTACAATCCACTCTGCCATCACTTTGCCCATACCACCAGAGCCAGCGAGTCCGTGTGCGCAAAATGCACATGCTACCCAAAAACCTTTGACCGATGTTGGACCTAACAAAAATTCACCATCCGGTGTAAAACCTTCTGGTCCGTTCAATAATTTTTTAACTTCTGCTTTTTCCATAGCAGGCACACGCTTGATTGAATTTTCCATCAATGATGTAAAGCGTTCCCAATCAGGTGGCAGTAATTGAAATTTAAAATCTTTTGGTAAACCATTTAATCCAAATGTGGCAGGCTGGCGTTCATAACCGCCCATCACAAATCCGCCAACTTCTTCGCGCCAATAAACTAATAAATCAGGGTCGCGCAATGTTGGTGTAGCTTTATCCACGCCTTCAATCGGCTGAGTCATTAAATATAAATGCGCCATTGGAATCACCGGCAAACTCAAGCCAACCATTTTTCCAATTTCACGTCCCCATAACCCCGCCGCATTAACAACATTTTCTGTTTTGATTGTTCCTTGATTCGTCACAACTTCATGCACACGACCATTTTTGACATTTATTTTTTCTACAACTGTATTTAAGAAAAATTTTGCGCCACCATTTTTTGCGCCTGTGGCTAACGCATTCGTCAAACCGCTTGGGTCAATAATTCCATCGCTGGGTGTAAACGCCGCACCAACCACTCCATCTAAAGACATCAACGGAAATTTTTTCTGCGCTTCTTTTGGTGAGATTAATTCCATATCCACGCCGAAAGAACGCGCCATGCCCACAAGACGTTTCAACTCTTCCATTCTTTCATACGATGAAGCCAAACGCACGCCTCCGACTTCGCGCCAGCCTGTATCTTGACCTGTTTCTTTTTTCAACTCCCGATACAGATTTGTGCTGTAGTTCATCATGCGCGTCAAATTTGCATCCGAACGCATTTGACCCACCAAGCCTGCTGAATGCCATGTAGAACCCGAAGTTAATTCATAACGTTCAAGAACAACGACATCTTTCCAACCTAATTTTGTTAAGTGATACGCAATGCTACAACCGCCTACGCCTCCACCGATGATAACCACCTGCGCTTGTGAGGGAAGTTCTGCCATGAAAATTTGCTCCTGAAGTTTTTTAACCACAAAGGGTCACGAAGGTACACGAAGGAAAAGATTTAAAACCTTTGTGACACTTTGTGTCCTTCGTGGTGAAGGTCTTATTTCTGCCAAACCGAATCGGGTTTTGCCATTTCTGCCACAATATCAAACGATGAAATCACACCTAAAGGAAAATCATCTGGATTTTCTTTATCAACAACCACTAATCTATGATGATGATTTTGAATCATCATATCTGCCGCTTCTCGGAGACTGGCATTAATGTCAATGGTCAAAGCAGGGTGCATCACATCACGGACGATGACTTTTTCATCGACTGGTGAACGGGCAAATTTTAACAAATCATGCCCGCTGACAACGCCGAGAACTTTTCCTTTGGCATCTACTACTAAGACTGAACGCCACCCAGAGGATGTCATTGCTTCTGCGGCAGAGGTAACGGGTGTTTTTCCTCTGCACACCAAAATCGCATCAGACATGACATCACCAACGGTTTCACGTTTTGCTTTTTCAGCCTTTGCAATGCTGGCTACCAAATCCGAAAGTGAAAGGATACCGACAGGTTTTTCATTGTCCGTCACCATCAAACGGCTGATTTGGCGTTCTGTAAATTTTTTCACAGCCTCTGTCAGTGTGGCATTTGCATCTATTGAGTCAACAGGCTGAGACATTAAGTCTGAAGCGGTTAGTTTTTTCATCGCGCTTAAACTTTCTGCATCTGATGAAAGCCATTCACCCGCCATCAAATCAAAATCAGAAATGATACCTGCGGCTCTGCCATCTCGGTCATTGACAATCAAAGCATGAACATGATGTTGATGTAAAAGTACAGCCACCTGACCAAGCGTAGCATCTGGCTTACAGGTAATTAAACCTGCGTGCATTAAATCTTTTACGAGTTTAGACATAATTACTCCTTAAACCTCATCCACATCTTTATACCATTTCACTCGGTCACCAACACGGTCGCGTAACTTCCAAGACATAGGCTTCGGTTCACTATTCAGCCGTGCAACAATTTCATCTACTTGTGATGTAACTTTTGATTTTTGCTCATCGGTGAGTTGTGTGTAATGTTGAGCGAGTTGTTTGACCTTATCAAGATTCATTGTGGTCGTGCGCCATAAGCCCCAATCATTCGCGCACAATTGCGCCGCAAATTTGATATTGATGGTTTCGTTATCAATATCCCCAAGCGGATGTTCAAGCAATAACATAATCGTATCAATAATATCTTTTTCATTGATTTGAACAATTTGCATTTTTTCAAGCAATAATTCAGTTAAAGGTATTGTAGGGGAGTCAACTTCGAGGCGGTCTTTCCAATAAATGGCGTGACAAAAATCTAATTTCTCGTAAAAAATGTCAACATGCAAGCCCGTGCCGGGTTTATCAAAAATGGCGCGTTCACCTTCTGTGCCGATAAACACTTCACGATTTTCTATATATCCCATTTTCAACATCATTTCGGAAATTTGTTTGTTTTGTTTACTATATGCCCCAAAATCAATATCGGTATAAGCACGTCCCATTGCGGCTTGTAGATATCCAAACTGCGGACAGTGCATTTGAAAAGCCAGTGACCCGATAACCCTCAAAAGGATTCCTGCATCGTCACTGGCTTTTAGGATTGCCTTTAATTCATTCTCGAACTTTTCACGTTCAGACTGGTCTTGCGCCTGCATCCCGATTGAACTGTTCGACATAAAATCTCCGCATTTGATTGTGTCATTGCGAGCCACGTTCTTGTTCTTGTGGCGAAGCAATCTCAACGAAAGTTAGTTTGAAATGATTTTGATTACTCATCTTATTATAATGAAAAAAGGTAAAACTTGCAAATTTCATCAGATTCTTATATAATCAACCAAGAAAGTGCGCAATTTCCGTCATTCTCAATCTGAACCCTAATGAGCAAACCACTCATCCCAGCCCAAAGGCGAGAACGAATTCAGGAATATCTGACAATTCATCAAATTGCCCGAACGGCAGATTTGTGTCAAATGTTGGATGCCTCTGAAGCAACTGTCAGGCGCGATTTGGAATGGTTGGAAAGTAAAGGAATTTTAGAACGCACACACGGGGGAGCCATCTTGAATCAGCGCATGATTCTTGAACCAGAATATCAACAAAGAGTAAAACAACATCCTGAAGAAAAAAGACGTATTGGCGAACTCGCCGCTTCATTAATTGATGATGGAGATATTGTTTTCATCAACAGTGGCACAACGGCTACACAAGTTTTGCAATATATTCGCAGAGATTCAAATATCACTGTTTTTACGAACAACGTCAGTGCTGTAATGGATTTAGGTAACCCCGGCTTTCATTATTTTTTGATTGGTGGAGAATTTCAGCCTCGTTCAAACTCTATTGCTGGGCGCTTCGCTATGGACAATTTAGGCTTGGTCTATGCTAACAAAACGATTCTTGGCGTAGACGGAATCTCGCTCAAACACGGTTGCACAGTCCCCACCAATGCTGAGGCAGAAGTGGTGCGTAAAATGATTGAACGTACAAAAGGCTCTATCATCATCGCCGCTGACTATAGCAAATGGGGCGTGGTTTCTAATTTTCAAATTGCAAATATAGATGAAGTTGACAAACTCGTTTCAGACGATAAACTAGATTCATCTGCTTTAGAGGCGTTAGAAGAACATAATATCGAAACTTTAATTGCTTCATCTACACCAGTAATGGCATAGAGACTTGGAGAAACATGTCTTTCTTTTCAAAGAAACCCAAAAAGAATCCAACCCGTTTATTCTTCGCAACGGATATTCACGGCTCTGAACGCACGTTTCGTAAGTTTATTAACGCTGGAAAATTTTACGAAGTCAATGTTATCGTCATGGGCGGTGACATTCAAGGCAAGTTGATGATTCCGATTATCAAAGAATCTAACGGGCATCATCGCGCTACTGTGCAAGGACGCGTTGAACATTTGACAACCGAAGAAGAATTGAAAGCATTAACTTCTAAATTGGATATTCTCGGTTTCTATTACAAAGTAATGGAAGAAGATGAATTCAAAAGTTTACAAGCCGACCCGAAAGCCGTTGAAGGTTTGTTTAATGATTTAGCAAAACAAAAATTAATCAATTGGGTTAATCTGGCAGAAGAACGTTTGAAAGGCACAGGTATTAAGTGTTATGTCACCGGTGGGAATGATGATGAATGGGATGTATTAAGTGTAATGAAGAAAGAACCGACAGAATCTTTCTTTGCTT
>JAEURF010000089.1 GCA_016789205.1 Anaerolineales bacterium | reverse complement strand
CGACTGCGACAACAGCAGGTGTGTAATAGTATGGTACGCTGAAATCAAGTGCTTGTTGGCGGGCTGTGGTGACGGTCATTGAACCAATGCTCACATCCCATTTATCTGCCCAACTGCCGGCAGTAATCAAATCCCAATCCGGTGTGACAAAGCAGGCTTCTACGCCAAGGGCTTCGGCAACAGCCAGAGCCACATCTACATCAAAACCTTGAATCTCTTCAGATGTCAAAGCGTCAGATGGGCATTTTGTGTCACTTGGGCGTGTGCCATCAGTTTTTGGGAATGATTGTGGTTCATAGTTCAAATCTGAAGAAACGAGGATGTAACCGCGTTCTTTAATCGCACCGAGCAAATCTGAAGCGGATGAACCACTACCACCACAGGCAGTCAGCACGAGGGAAGCCATCACAATCAGGCTTACCAAAGTAAGAAGTTTTTTCATTTTCTCCTCCGAGAGAATTAGAAGATTGGGCAACTTTTATTGCCACGAAATGATTTTCATTTCGCACTTTAAGCATAGACTATTTTTATCAATTCCGCAAGGATAATTACTGTTAAATTTCATAATGGTACAATTAGAAAATACTATTATTGGAGGCTGTGCATGTCTGCAATTTTCCCAAGTGTAGAATGGTTACAAGGTTTAGAAACAAAATTAAACTCGGATGAAAAATATCGTGAAATTGCAAAAAATTGGGAAGGCGATTTATTCTTCTACATTGAACCAGAAGGGAATCTGAAAGAACGCCTCACCTTTTATTTAGACTTGTGGCATGGCGCTTGCCGTAAAGTTGAGTATAAGCCTGAGCCTTCTGCTTATCCAAACCCAACATTTACATTAACAGCATCTTATAACAACATCACCGATGTATTAACTGGAAAACTTAACCCAATGACTGCCATGATGACAATGAAACTAAAAGTCAATGGGAGTATGGGCTATATGATGCGTAACGTGCCAACCGTTTTAGATTTCGTGCGTTGCGCACAAGAAGTGACGAAAGAGATTCTTTAGCGTGTCATTACGAGTGCGAAGTACGAAGCAATCCCCACTATAATTGAAGATTGCTTCGCCGTAAAAGCAAGAGCGCGGTTCACAACGAAAAATAGTAAATTATGCTTCCTATCTTAAAAATCAACCTAACCACAAAGCAAACTGAAGAATATATCATTCCGAAAGAATGGGAAAAAGATTATCTCGGTGGGGCATCACTTGGCGCACGGATTTTATATGACACATTAACCAAAGAATTAAATCCATTTTCACCTGAGTCGCCGTTGTTGTTTATCAACGGACCCTTAAGCGGCACAAACGGACCGACCACAGGTCGCTTTGTGATTTGCGGTAAAAGTCCAGCAACTCAATTGTGGGCTGAATCAAACATCGGTGGTTTTTGGGGACCGGAACTTCGCAAAGCAGGTTATGACGGATTATGGATTACCGGAAAAGCCGAAAGCCAAGTCTATGTTTGGATTCAGGATGGCAGGTTCGAGGTCAGAGATGCGGCGGATGTCTGGGGTCAAGATATTTATGAAACGCAAGAAACCATCAAAGCAGAAATTGGAGTCAAAAATGCGCGAGTGGCATGTATTGGTGTGGCGGGTGAAAATCAAGTTTTATATGCTTCGATTTGTTGTGACCACGGACGCATGGCTGGGCGGACTGGCTTAGGCGCGGTGATGGGTTCAAAAAACCTTAAAGCGATTGCAGTACAAGGCACACAAAAATTTGAAGTGACACAAGATTACATTCGCTTGCGTTCTGAATCGAATCGTATGTTGAAGCAAGATAATGAAACGCGCGTGATGAATGAAGTTGGTACGGCGGGCGCGGCAAACTATGCTGAATATTTAGGGGCGATGCCGTCAAAATATTATCAGCAAGGCGTGTTTGAAAATGTAGATAACATTTCTGGCGCGAAGATGACCGAAACAATTTTAGTTGGCAGAAGCGCGTGTCAGGGTTGTGTGATTGCATGCGGGCGTGTGGTCAACTTGGGCGATGGACAGAAGCGTAAAGGTCCAGAATATGAAACTATCGTTGGCTTTGGTCCAAACTTATTAATTGACGATTTGCACGAAGTCACTCGCTTGGGTGAGTTGTGTGATAAATATGGCATGGATTCGATTAGCACTGCTAACACGATTGGGTTAGCCTTCAAACTTTTTGAAGATGGAAAAATCACGCTTCAAGATACGGGTGGGCTTGAGCTAACGTGGGGAAATTTTCTTTCGGTTCGGCAGTTGATTCATATGATTGCGCATCGTGAAGGCATTGGTGATTTGCTAGCGAATGGTTCAAAGCAATTTGGCAAAGCATTTAATTCAGAAGATGAAGCCGTGCAAGTAAACGGACTTGAAGTTGCCTATCACGACCCACGTGGCGTTTCTGGCATGGCATTATCGTATGCGACCAGTCCGCGTGGGGCATGTCATAATCAATCGGATTATTTCGTTGTAGATTGGGGTCATACACACGAACGAATTGGAATTAATTTTTATGAACGCCAAGCGCAAGCAGAAAAAGCAACGAATGTTGCGATACATCAAAATTGGCGCACGCATTTTAATTCTGTGGTGATTTGTATCTTTGCAAATGTTTCCCCTGCGATGCAAGTGGATTTACTCAATGCGCAATTGAATTTGAATTGGACAACAGAAGATTTAATGAAATCAGGCGAACGCGCTTGGAATCTTAAACGTGCCATCAATAATCGTTTAGGAATCACGCGCCAAAATGATAAATTACCGAAGGCGCTGTTAGAACCTTATCAAGAAGGTGGCTCAGCAGGTTTTGTTCCCGATTTACAAAGTATGTTGCTTGCATATTATGAAGCCAGAGGCTGGGATTGGGAAACTGGTAAACCGAAAAAAGAAAAGCTAATTGAATTGGGTTTGGGTGATGTAGTTAAAGATTTGTGGGGGTGAAATACTTTTGTTGGTCTAATTAGTCTTACTGGTCTTATTGGTCCTTTGCGCATCGAAATCCTAAAATATCATCACGCCCAGGAAATGCCCAATGTCTGTTGGTGACGCGAATCGCGCGTAAAACTGTATTCCATGCGCCACTTCGAATTGCCTTAATCGTTCCGCTTTCAGGACCTGTCGGGTTTTCATAAGGCGAGTTGGCATAATAATCTTCGCTATACCAATCTGCTGTCCACTCCCAGACATTACCTGCCATATCCATTACGCCATAAGGGCTGGCTCCCGCCGGAAACGAACCTACATCCATAAATTGGTTGAAAAGAAAGTCATAATTCGCAGTGGGTTCATCTAACAATCCATTTCCCCAAGGGAATAATCTTCCATCCATGCCGCGTGCGGCTTTTTCCCATTCGGCTTCGGTCGGTAATCTGCGCCCAGCCCATGTGCAATAATCTACGGCTTGAGTCCATGCCAAACCTTGTACAGGTTGATTTGGTTCTTGAAAGAATGCTTCACTTGGCAAAATTGGTAAAGTGCATGCATCTGCATCAAGGCATTGGTTATACATGCCATTGGTTACTTCAGTTTTATCAATCCAAAAGGCATCTAAATAAACTTTGTGTTGTGGCTTTTCATCAGCAGCGGCATCGGGGTCATTTTCGTCACTGCCCATTAAGAACTCTCCCTTTGGGATATAAACCATAGACATGCCATCAGGTTCTGTTTGATTATTTGAATCAACTGTTGTTGGAGAATTTGTGCAAGCAACAATAATAGGGATTAAGACAATTAAAAATATTTTTCGCATATTTTGTACCTAAGTTGGGGAGTTTAATGTTGTTTGTGTTCGTGACGTAATATAGTCAGCCCGACTAATCTGGAAACAACGACAGCAATATATGCCACGCCCGCAAATTGTTCAAGCATCACCAACACTCGCGCAAAGGATGTGACCGGCAAAATGTCACTTAGACCTGTGGCAGAAAGATTTGAAAAACTAAGGAATAGCAATTCTAAAAAACTTAATGCTTGGTCTGAGCCATAAATAAATGAATTAGGAAATAAGATTTGGCAAGCCAAATATAAATATGCAAACCCCCATGCTAACAATGTGAAAGTGGCGCCAGCTGCAAACATTTCATCTATAGTCACTTGGGTATCATCCAACATGTAGGCAATCAGACTGCTGGCTGTGTAAAAATAAAAAATTGCCTCGATAACCGAGGCGGCGATTTTCAAACTTGAATTCGAGGTTAATTCTGAAAGCAGGGTCAAGATGAATGCTAGTGATGCAAACGTCCATGCAATCCAATTGGCGGCTGGACTGCGATTGACAACCCAAATTGCTAATGCTAAAACGATAACGCCGACAATATTGATAATCACTCTGCCGCTTGCTGAACCTTCGAATGCGGCATATAAAAATAAACTGGATATTTGAACAGCAAGTAAGAATGCAGAAGGATGTAACCTTGATATTGTTTGATGATTCATAATTGCAATTGTAACATTTGTATTTTATTCTTTATTCATCACTTGAAACAAGGTGATTTGCATTCCATCTGGGTCTTGCAGGCGGACGTTATAGTCGCCCCATGGAGTGGTGACGGGTGGGTGAATCAGCGTCGCGCCATGATTAAGCAAACGCTTCAGTGCCAACTCTAAATCTGGGACTTGAAGCGCAAGCCGAATCTGCCCACTGATTCTTCGCCCGGCTTCCATATCATCAATTAATTTGGCTTGGTTTTCATCAAAGACTTCAAGCGTGGCTTTGCCCATTTCCAACATTAAAGCTTTGCCATCCCCATTATTCCAAATAGCGGCAGGTTCGATTCCCAACCCTTCACAATAAAATTTGACTGACTTTTCATAATCACTGACGGTAAGCGCGATGCGCAATTCAAAAACAGGTTGATTTGACATGCTACATACTCTTTTCAATTTTTAAAAAATTACTTGAAGACAATTTCAAGTTGTATCGTAACTTTATCTCCCTCGGATAGTTTTTCTGCTTTGCGAACAACCACTTTGAGTGGTACTAGATATTTGCTATCTTTCGGGAATAATGAAGTTGTAAATTCTGTTTTTCCAATTTGCACTCGAACTGGAATCACGCCCCAGCCATATGTTGCTAATGCCGACACAGTTTTTATTTCTTTGCTGTATTTTTCAGGGATGGTCACGAAAAAAAATGGGGAGGGTCCCTTCCAGAAAAAAATTTTGCCTGTAAATTTGATTTTCATAAACGTTTTGTTGCTCCATGTTTTCTAACCATAGATTTGCATCTTCTGCCTTGATTGCTCGCTTCCTCTGTGTTTAATACATTGGAACTTCGACTCTATTCTTTCGTTATCGAGTTTTTAGAGGGGCCAAAATATCGGAGTTAAAATGATTGCTAGGAAATATATAATGATTGTCAACAATCCGCCCACCTTAAAAAAATCAATGAAGCGATATCGTCCAGGTCCATAAACCATTAAACAGGCTGGTTCTAGCGGCGTCAAATAGGATGTGCTTGCGGCGAAAGCAATCATCATTGCAAAAGTGCGCGGATTCAAACCTAATTGTACTGCTGTTTGAATCGCAACTGGAACCACTACTGCTGCCGCCGCTTGATTTGACATGGGTTGTGTGAGGAATACGGTCAGTACAAAGAAACCAGTCAATAACCATAATGGATTCCATGACCCTACAATCTCTGTTAACTCTTTAGCAAGAAATTCTGCAGTACCGGTTGATTCCATGGCTACCCCAAACCCTAACATGCTACCAATTAGAATTAAAACCTTCCAGTCTACTTGTTGATACGCATCTTCAGGAGAAATCATGCGAGTTACAAATACGAATACGGCTCCTAATAGCATTGCGGCAGGCAGGGGCATAATTTGAAAGGTTCCGAGTAAAAGAGAGAGTGTGAATATGCCCATCACTATCAAAGCTTTTTGAGGATTGAAGCGTTGTGTATCCATCACTCCTAACACATCAAAAGCATTTTCAACTTGGAGTGCAGCAATTTGCTCTGGAGTACCCTGAACAAGTAATACATCCCCAAGTTGCAATCGAGTATCAGCAATTTTGGAACGAATCACACCAGTACGCCGGTTAATTGCCAAAACTTGAATATTATAGCGTTCACGCATTTGTAAATTTTTGGGTGTACGTCCGATGAACGGAGAGCGGGATAATAGAACTACTTCTGCTAGCTTAAGACCATCTTCTTCAAAATCAGCATCTGAAAATTTTGCATCTGCTTGAAGTTCAATCCCTGCCATATCTTTGATTTTTAAAACCGCTTCTGACGAACCTTCGACTAATAATGTATCGCCTTCTTGTATTTTAGAGTTAGCAGATGGGTCAAATTTTCTTTTTCCATCACGAATAATTGCCAACACAATCAAATCGAAATTTTGACCAAAGCCTGATTGAGCAAGTGTGTTTCCAACTAAACGCGATTCTGGCACAACTTGTACTTCGGCAAGGTAGGGCCGCAAACCAAATGCGTCTGTTAAAGTTTTTTCGGGACGGCGTTCAGGAAGCAAATGTTGCCCAATGAATTGCATATAAAGTATGCCTGCTAGCATGATGGGGATTCCGACTGGGGCAAGCTCAAACATTCCAATTGGAGGTAAACCGGCTTGTGTTATCAAACCGCTAATGACTACATTGGTCGAAGTACTAATCAGAGTAACCGAGCTAGATAAAATCGATGCAAATGCCATTGGCATCAATAGACGAGAAGCACTGAATTTTGTTTGTTGACTCAAGCCTAAAATTACAGGTAGAAAAAATGCTGCTGAGGCAGTGTTACTAATAAATGCCCCCAACGATGCGACCACAATCATTGTGGCTGGAAGTAATGTAGCAGGACGCTTGCCTGCAAATTGCAGAAATCTGCTACTAATTGCATTTACTACGCCAGTCCGCATAAATGCGGCGGTCATAATCAGCAAACCAAGAATCACCATAACGGTGTCACTGCCAAAACCAGAAAACGCTTGAT
>JAEURF010000088.1 GCA_016789205.1 Anaerolineales bacterium | reverse complement strand
GTCAATGGACAGGTTGTAGGCGTCTTCGGTGAATTGCATCCTTTGGTCAAAGAACAATATGAACTTGGAGATTCTCCAGTCTTAGTTGCCGAATTTGATTTAGAAACTTTACGCAAGGTAAATCCAACCTATGGCATTACACCGGTCTCCGAATTCCCACCAGTATATGAAGACATTGCCATCATCGTAGATGAGTCGGTGTTAGCAGAAAGCGTCGGAGCATTAATCAAGCAGACCGGAGGAAGAAGCGTCAGCAATGTCAAATTGTTTGATGTCTATCGCGATGAAAAAATCGGTGTGGGTAAAAAGTCATTGGCATATAATCTGACTTATCAAGCCGAGGATAAAACGATGACGGATGCCGATGCCGCTGCGATCCGCAATAAAATTATTAAACGTTTAGAAAATGAAGTTGGTGCAAAATTAAGAAGTTGATGTTTGTGTAGGGGCGAGGTTATCTCGCCCAAGTTAGTACCAATGGGATGCAAGTTTTGCTTGCATCCCATTTTTATTGAACTTATACTGAGAAAAAATCTTTAAGGAGAAATTATTATGAATAACAAAAATACTGGTTTGATTGCTACCATAGCCGCAGTGGTTTTGTGCGGATGTCCTGGTCTGTTCGCCGTTTTTTATGGCGGGTTGACTTCAATTATTAGTTTTATTCCCGGCGCAGACCTTAATTTTGGTGGCAGTAGTGACCCATCGGTTGCTTTGGGAACTGGGCTTGGCTCATGCTGTGCAGGTATTTTATTTATTGCAATACCTGTGGCGGTTTGGTATTTCACAATGCGTAAAAAGCCTGAAGCAATTGAGACAACTCCGCCTACTGAATAAAATGAAAAATCCTCCGATTTTTTCGGAGGATTTTTTATTAGTTGACAATGATGGTGATTTTCATGGAACAGAATCTTTCAGTGCCAATGCTGATTCTCCATGTGGTTGTGTAAACGCCAGGTTGATTCGGAGCTTGCATGGCAACGGTCAATTCAATCACATCGCCTGCCGCGACAGATTTTTCAAAATCATAAATGGGTTGCAAGTGTAAGTTAGCACCACTGACGTAACGATAATCGGTATTATCAGAGGGCCAGGTCTTTTTGCCAACATTGGCGACAAGCCATTTTGCTGTGAATTGGCTTTGCATGGAAATAAGAGCATTTTCGGCTGGTTCTTGTAAAAGAATTTGGCAATCTAAATCTAGGCCGGAACTGCCTGCTGGAATCTGTGTAGGTGGCACTGTGCTAGTTGGCAGTAGAAAGATGAAGGTTGGTGTGATTGTTTCGGTAGGAAGTGGTGTTTGGGTTGGAGGGAATGTCGGTGTGAGGGTAGGAGGCGCAAAGCGTGCAGTTTGAGTCGCCGCGGCACCGGCAGTTTGGACAATCGCAGTTAATGGTGCGTTTGGGTCAAATGTCGGAATTGGCGTTGTGGATGTTGGCAGTGCCGGCACGCAGGCAAACGTCAATACAAGTGAAATTAAAATCGAAAATAGTTTTTGATTTCGTGTCATCAGTCAGTTGTTAATTTTGCGGTGGATTGGTTGAGAGATAGCTTTCGCTTTGGTCTGCTTTGCGAATTGCGAGCCAATTACCATTGTTGTTACCGCTGACGATTCTGCCCCAAATCAGGTTTTCGTTTTTAGCACCTTCATTTCCGATAGATATTTTTTCACCACGCTTGAGCGTGCCAGATTTTTCGGATGTAGTATTTGGGCTTTTAAAGATAGTAACTTGCGGGGCAATCACAAACCATGTTGAACCTGTTGGTGCAGGCTGAGAATTATTTATTGTCGTATTGTCATTTGTTTTTTCAGAAACTGTACCAGAAGATTGTGGCGGATTGGTTGAGAGGAAATTTTCGCTCTGGTCTGATTTGCGAATGGCTACCCAATCGCCATTGAATTTTCCACCAACGATTTTTCCCCAAATCAGGTTTTCGTTTTTAGCGCCTTCAGTACCAATTGATATTTTTTCGCCACGCGCCAGAGTGCCAGATTTTTCAGCGGAACTACTTGGGCTTTTATAGATTGTGATTTGTGATGCAATCACAAACCAAGTTGGGTGGACGGGGATAGTATTTGTGCGTGGTGGCTTATTGTCATTCGTTGTTGTATCTGTAGTTCCGCTTACATCTGGTAAACTGCCGAGAACATGCGATTGACGTAGCCATGCTTGCGGGTCAACGAAATGATGTTTGAGAGATTGTAAATCTAGTCCGGGCCAATATGTGGGCGATTTATCTAATTGGTCTGTGGTGGAGATATCAAAGTGTAGATGATAAGGGAACATGCCAAATTGGTTGCCTACGCGGGCAATGAATTGACCAACTTGTACAGTTTGCCCTTTTTGCACTTGTATATCTTCAACATGCCCATAACGGCTGAAAAGAGGTTTACCATCTACAATGCCATGATTGATAACAATTAGATTTCCCCAAGATGTTTTTGAAACCAGTTGTGCATATCGTACAACACCATCTCCAATCGAGTAAATGGGGGCATGAGCATCTGCATCGCGAGCCATATTTAAATCTGCTCCGGTGTGATAAGCCCAATTGTTTTTTCCTAATTTATATTTACTAGGATAAGGGTTCGCATCTACCCAAGTGGGGGGCCAGATTTGACCCGAGTTACGCTCTTCTTCTGTGCCGACAGGGGGTTTGAAAACCATGGCTTAACTCCTTTGTTGATGGGTTGTTTGTATTTTGTTACGACACGAAACACCTTATTTCACAGTAATGGTCACATTGGCATAGCATAATTGTCCTTCAACAATCCACGTCATTGTATAAGTACCGGGTTTATTAGGAGCTTTTGCATTCAGAGTAATTTTATAAACATCACCTGGATTCATGGCTACCTTAATTTCAGTACGTTCTGGTGTGGTCATTTTCGGTCCACTGGCGTATTTTACATCTACCCCAGAATCCCAGGCGCGTGTGCCTGTGTTTCTTACGAACCATTTAATTTCAAAATTTCCACCCGCCTTAATTTCTTCTAAATATTCTGGGCTACGGGTTTCTACAAAACAATCATAGGCTTGTTGTACTGGAGGTTGGGCTACAAATGGTGTATTGGTTGGGAAGGTTGGCGGAGGAATAGGAGTATCAGGAACTATCGTCACAATTTCAAATGTAGGTTCTGCAGATGGAGGCAATTCAGCTGTGGCTGTAAAGGCAGGTTGTTGTGCGTTTACAGTTTGCTCTACTGCCTGAGCAATTTGAGTATTCACTTCCATGGTTTGCGCAACCGCAGTATTGACCTGTGATTGCACATCTGTGATGGGTTCTATTTGTGATTGTGCCGCAGGCGCACAGGATGCTAAAACGAAGAGTAATGTGGTGAGTATTAATAACTTTTTGTGCATGGAATTTCTCCTTGTTGGAATGAATCTGACGGAGAAACCACCCCGCCAGATTCACCTATATTGTATATCAATCTGTATTTTCGCCTGAACCGATTCCTAAAGGTTTCCATTTGCTTGAGTCTTTGAGACGATGTTGTATGCCATTGCGTTCATGCAATTCGTCGAAGCCTTCGGGTTTGATGAACATTTCATCACCTTCTAGTAAACCAGTTAAGCCAGCTTGACCGGGCTCTGGACGCTTCACGCCTTTGTATTTTGCCGCATCAGCTGGGACGTAATCTGTCGGCTCTTCATAAGTAGTGATGTAACCTTCATAGTTTCGCAGAATCACTTTATGGTCAGACATGCTAATCATGTAATTTGGCATGACTGGAATCTTGCCGCCACCACCGGGTGCATCCACAATGTATTGTGGCACAGCATAACCAGACGTATGACCACGTAAGCCTTCCATAATTTCAATGCCTTTGCCAACCGGCGTGCGGAAATGACCAGAACCTTCGACCAAATCACATTGATATAAATAATATGGGCGCACACGGATGCGAACTAAATCATGTACTAATTTTCTTTGAATATGCACATTGTCATTGACACCGGCTAATAACACGGCTTGATTACCAAGCGGAATGCCGACACGAGAAAGACGGTCACATGCCTCGGCCAGTTCCTTCGTGATTTCATTTGAATGATTGACGTGAATATTCATCCATAGCGGATGGAATTTTGCAAGCATGTCACATAATTCTTGGGTGACGCGCATCGGCATAAAGACCGGTACACGCGTCCCGATGCGGATGATTTCAATGTGTGGAATCTCGCGCAAGCGACCAAGCAATTCTTCTAAAACTTTCGGAGCTAAAACAAGCGGGTCGCCACCGGAAAGCAATACATCCCGTACTTGTGGCGTTTTCTTGAGATATTCAATTTGCATCTCAAATTCTTGACGATTAAAAGTTTGTCCGGGGTCACCGACGATGCGTGAGCGTGTGCAATAACGGCAATAGGATGCACATTGCGTTGTGACAAGCATCAAAACTCTATCCGGATAACGATGTACCAAACCCGGCACAGGGGAATGTTTATCTTCTGCAAGTGAATCTTCCATCATCGAAGTAAACGATTGCATTTCTTCTGCAACTGGAATCACTTGTTTACGAGTTGGGTCATCGGGGTCATTCGGGTCAATCAGTGAAATGAAATAAGGCGTTACATCCACGCGGAACAAGCCTTGTGTTTGTAATGCTTTTCTTTCACTATCAGTTAATGGTAAAACTTTTTCAATATCTTCAACACTATTCATGCGGTGACTTAACTGCCAACGCCAGTCGTTCCATTTTTCATCTGGAACGTCTTTATAAATTTCAGCACGTTTTGATACAAACGGGGTATTCATGGGTTCCTCCAATACTTGTACATGTCATTGCAAGCCGCGCTGTTGTTCTTGCGGCGAAGCAATCTCAAACTTCACGACAAACAAAAACCTGAGGTTTAGTCAACAGGCATAAGGTCAAGAAAGAAGCGGGAGGGTCGTGGTCGGGGCGAAAAAATCCTGCAAATCGTACCATCATCAAAGCATTGTAAAAGCAAACGGAAAGCGGGTCAATACGACATGGAACGGTTCTCATTTTGGCGGTGTATAGTGTGTGAAAATTAGCTCTGCAGAGGCTTATTTGGATGAAATAACTCTAATCCAACGCGCCGCACATGGCGATGCGACGGCTTGGGAACCGTTGATGCAAACGCATCAACAAGCGGTTTTCAGGTTGTGTTATTTACTTCTTGGCGACCCCGATGATGCGGAAGATGTTGCGCAAGAAACATTTTTACGCGCTTGGAATCATCTCAAGCGTTTTGATTCAATACGCCCATTGCGACCATGGTTGTTGAGCATTGCTTCCAATTTGGCTAGCAATCGTCGGCGTTCGGCGGGCAGATATTTTTCTGCGTTGAAACGTGCTTTTCAAAATGAAATCCCGCAAACAAACCTCGAGGAAAAAGAATTACAAAGCAATGATGCCAATGAATTATGGAAAGCCGTGCAAACGTTAAATTTTCAAGACCAACAAATTATTTATTTGAGATATTTTATGGATTTATCGGTAAACGAAACGGCGGATGTTTTACAAATTGCAGAAGGTACGGTTAAGTCTCGTTTGAATCGCGCTATTGAAAAATTACGAAACGTGATTCAAAAAGATTTTCCGTTTCTTTCTGAAGGACATGAAGCATGAACGAGTTTGAGCAAAAAATTTCTTCCATTTCAAAAGGATTGGATTATCCATCCACGCCTGATATTTCTGCTGATGTGATGAAGAAGATTCGTCAACCTCGCTTCATTCCTAAACGTTTAACTTGGTCATTGACCCTCATCCTGATTCTACTCATCAGCCTGTTTGCCATTCCGCCTGTCCGTGCGGCGATACTTGAATTTCTTCAAATCGGTATTGTCAGAATCTTCCCGCAAAATACGCAACCACTTCCAACAATAACACCTGCACCATCTATGATTTCACTATTAGATTCTGTTTTTGGAAAAACAACACTTGACCAAGCAAAAGAAAAAGTAGATTATCAAATTTTATTGCCACAAAACTTCGGCGAACCTGATTATGTTTTCGTCCAAGATGCCGAAGGCTATATGACGATTCTGGTTTGGATGAATCCAGTCCAACCACAAAGTGTGGAATTAAGTTTGCATTTTATTCCCAATGGAAGCTGGGCGATTAAAAAGATGGGACCAAGAGTCATACAAGAGACAATAGTCAATGATTACAAAGCCGTTTGGGCAGTTGGACCATATCCGTTGATTCTTTATAACTATCGTGAAATTGAATTTACACGTTTGATTGAAGGTAATGTGCTGATTTGGACAGATGGAACTATCACTTATCGCCTAGAGACAAATCTAAGCATGGAAGAAGCAGTGGAGATTGCGGAATCTCTTGAGCCAATACCTTAATTTGTAAAAAAGACTAAGAACTAGAGACTTTCTAATCTCCAGTCTCTAATCTCTATTTTTGGAACTTGCCATCCTCGAACGGTGTATAGATATAAACATTGCCAAAGGAGGCTCTCATGTTTTCAAAAACCAAAATTGCAATAGCACTTGCTCTACTTCTGACATTGATTTTCACAATTCCCGTTTTTGCTGGCGGATGGGCAGTTATCACCTTAGATGAATTGCCAACGGATGTTGTTGCTGGTGAAGAATTTACAATTGGCTTCACGGTTTTGCAACACGGCAAAACACCAATGACTGATTTATCTCCTATCATCATTGCAAATTTAGATAAAGATAATCAATTCAAATTGATTGCCAAAGAAGAAGGAAAGCCCGGTCATTACATAGCGACTTTAACATTCCCAAAAGAAGGTGAATGGAATTGGACGATTGAAGCATTTTCTATGCAACAAAAAATGCCAACGGTAATTGTATCTGCGCCATCAGTTGCAGTAGTGAGTGAACCTGTTACTGAATCAACAACACAAATTTCCACGTCCCCCAATTTTGTGATTGCAATTGCTGCATTTGTAATTGGATTGGTCAGTTTGTTTTTTGCAGTACAACGAAAAAGTAAACTTGCGGCAACTATCACAGCACTTTGTTTGATGATAGGACTCGCTCTCACGGT
>JAEURF010000087.1 GCA_016789205.1 Anaerolineales bacterium | reverse complement strand
CATGTTCACAGCCGACGTGTGTGCCAGTTAATCCCAATTCATGGCGAATAAAATCACTTAACAACAAGCGCGGCTCAACTTCACGCTTATATTCTTTGTCATTGACTTTTACGGTAATAGAAACAGATTGTGTCATTGTACTTCTCCCGCTCGTTGATTTGCTAACTTCAATGTTTTTTGAGTTAATGTTTTTGCTAAATTTCGTTGAAAATCTATTGAAGCGTGCATATTTCCAAATGGATTAATTTCTTTTTCGCTTGCGTATGATGCGGCGGATTCAATCAATTTATCATTCAATGTTTCGCCAACTAAACTTTTCGCGGCTTCAATTGCATCTACTGGTCCATCACCCGCATTCAAGTAAACCAACTTTGCTGATTTACATTTTTTATTTTTATCCAACGTGATTAATGTAGCCACACCCATCATGGCGTAATCACCAGAACGTGGCGCAACTTCCATAAACGACCAACCAGTATTCTTTTCTGCAAATGGTAATTCAATTTCAACTAACATTTCATCAGGTTCAAGCGCGGTTGTAAACATGCCCGCAAAAAAATCTTTTGCATCAATCCAACGTTCAGCAGATTTATTTTTTGCTTTCAATCTGGCGCTCAATGCCAACATCAACACGGGCAATTCAGCCGCAGGGTCAGCATTGACAATACTCCCGCCAATCGTGCCGCGATTACGAATTTGTGGATGTGCAATAAACGGCACGGCTTCATGTAACAAAGGCGCATACTTTTTTATAGACGAATCAAATTCCAAATGTCTTTCACGCGCCATTGACCCGACTCGAATTACATTTTTATCTTCTCTTATAAAACTCAATTCATTCACGCGATTCAAATCAATCAACACACTTGGTTGCACAATGCGAAAATTCATCGCAGGCACAAGGCTTTGCCCGCCCGCTAAAAATTTAGCGTCATCGCCATGTTGATGCTTCAAATCTAAAACTTCTTCGATTGTATTTGGTGCGTAGTAATCAAAAGATGCGGGTTTCATTTTTTATATGTCATTGCGAGGGCGATGCTGTTCGCCCGAAGCAATCTCCTGTTTATGATAAGAGACTTGAGGTTAGAGACTTCGCTTCATTCTTAACTTCAACTTGATTCTGCTTCCTGAAACTTTTTACTATTTCCGACATAATCGCTAATGCAATTTCTTCTGGATTCTGTGCGCCGATGTCCAAACCAATCGGCGCATGGATTTTGTTGATTTGCGATTCGCTTACACCATCAGCTAATAATCTCTGATTTCGTTTCGCATTCGTTGTTTTACTTCCCAATGCACCGACATAAAATGCTGAACTGTTTAATGCTAATTTTATTGCAGGGTCATCAATCTTTGGGTCGTGAGTCAAAACAGCAATTGCAGCAGAAGAATTGATATTAATTTTTGCAAATGCTTCATCAACCCATGCTTGGATGATTGAATCCACATCCGGGAATCTTTCTACATTTCCCCAAGCCTTGCGTGGGTCAATCAGAATGGTTTGATAACCCAATGTTTTTGCTAATGAGACTAATGCAATCGCAATATGGACCCCGCCAACAATGATTAAAGTCGGCGAGGGCTGAATCATAAATATAAATACTTCTACATCTTCATTCAACATCACACGACGAGATGATAATGATTCCATTGCAAGATTTAACACTTGCTCATCCCATTCGTTGCCAAGTGAACCGAAAACTTTTTTATCTTCTGTGATGATTATTTCTTTTCCAAGCAATTTGTCTGAACCAGCAATCATAGTGACATGAATTGCTGAAGTTTCATTACTATAAATAGATTTCAGATGGTGAAAAACTTCTTGATTAAGTACATTTACAAAAATATCTATACTTCCGCCACAAGCCAAGCCTACTTCCCAAGCAGTTTCGTCTGCGACGCCGAAATGTAAAAGTTGAGGTTGGTTGGTCTTTAGTACTTGATACCCCGCTTCAATCACTGCATTTTCTACACATCCACCACTGACAGAGCCTGTAATTTTTCCACTGAGAGTAAATGCCATGTGTGAGCCAACTTTGCGTGGTGATGAACCCCATGTTTGAATCACGGTGGCAAGCGCAATGGTTTCCCCCGTGTCTATCCATTTTTCGATATCGTTCAAAATATCGCGCATAATTTTTGGAATCAAACCGCTTGCTGTTTGCAATACAGGAGCAAGCTCCTGCACTCCATATTTATTCTTTCTCTATCCTCTTCTTTACTTCATCATAAAACACGCCTGCTAACTTTTGAGAAACAGGAATCATTAACCTTGAGACCAAACTCGCCAACTGACCTGAGACATTAATATCAGCAGTCCATTCAACAAGTGTGGAGTTATCAGGCGCATCAGACATTTTCATTTCGCTGATGGCATCGGCTGTGCTTCCGGTGGCTTTGCCATGCGCTTTTAATTTTGCAAAATTGGGTTCGTTTAATTCAAGAATATCTACTTCACCATTGAATTTTGCTTTGACTGAACCAAGCCCAACTGAAACAACGCCACGATATTTTTTTAATTTCTCAATTTCTTCAACCGATTCAATCCCTGGCACACATTGTGCGAGTTGATTGGGGTCTGTTAAAAAATCCCAAACTTTTTTGCGTGGTGCTTTGATGGTGACATCGCCTTTCAATTGCATGAATGATTCCTTTATAAATATTAACCGTCCCGCAGGTTTTATTTTTCGTCAAACGGATGTTTAACCAACCTGCGGGACGTTTGTCTGTTTGAAGTTTAGCACAAGGATATTGTGAAAGTCAAATGAAGCTAAGGAAAATGTGTCTAAACAGGAACAGGAATCCCCTTAGGATGAGGCGGTTTTAAGTCTAAAAGTGCGCATCTCTATCTGTTTTAGTGGGTTATTTAAGGTAAGATGCGCTTATCTCACGTTTCAGTTTGTGTGTGCGCCGAATATCGACTCATTGCCCGTGAGTCAAATATTTTTGTTTCTATCGCCTTGCTGGTTTGCATGGCGATTTTTTTTGGAGGTGGTTATTGAAGATAGCGATTTCAAATGGCTCACCGATTTTGCAATAAAGGAGAATGTGTGCAATGGCTACAAAAAAGAAAGTAAGTAAACCTAGTAAACCAAAAGCAAGTCAATCAAAATCATCTACATCACGAACAGGAGAAATTGCTATGGCTAAAAATAATGTGACGGGGTACATGCCCAATGATACGCCTCCGATGGGGCAAAATATTTTATTGGGTTTTCAGCACGTATTGACGATGTTTCCTGCAACTGTATTGGTTGCCGCGTTATGCGGTTTTCACCCGGGTACAGTTTTGTTGGCATCAGGCGTTTCAACAATTGTAGCTTTGGTGCTTTCTAAATATAGCATTGGGAATTTTATTCCTCTATTTTATGGTTCAAGTTTTAGCTATATTGCCGCATATCAAGGTATTGCAATTGCGATGACCGGCGCGGCGCCTGAATTTGGTGTGCCACTTCCTAATGAAGTTATCAGCACCATGCAAGCAGGTATCGTGGTCACTGGTTTATTAAACATCTTAGTTGGTTTTATTATTCGTGCAATTGGTAAAGCCAGCCTTGATAAAGTTCTGCCTCCCGTTGTGACTGGCTCCGTTGCCGCGATTATCGGTTTTGGTCTTGCCTTTGCGGCGCTTGGTCAGATGGCGAGTGCAAATTTTGCAGTTGCGTTGATTACATTAATTGCCACGATTTTGTTCTCAGTTTATTTGCAGAACAAAGGTTTCCTCGGAATGCTTCCGGTTATTTTTGGTGCCATTGTTGGATATATCGCCTCGGCTTTGCTTGCGCCCGGTTCTGTAGATTTTAGTGGCGTGATGGCGTCATCTGTATTTACAATGCCCAATATTACACTCCCAAGTTTTGCTGGAGAATTTGTAGTAACAGCCATTTTTAGTATTGCGATTATGGCAATCGCCACCATTCCTGAATCAACTGCGCATCTTTATCAGATGAGTTTATATGTTGACCGTTTTGCTGAAGAAACGGGTCGCGAAAAAATTCATTTAGATGAAAATGTCGGTTCAAACCTTGTCTTTGATGGCATTGGCGATTTCTTAAATGGTTTGGTCGGTGCAACCGCTGGAACAAACTATGGCGAAAATAACTCACTCATGGCAATTACGCGCAACTATTCTGGTCCTGCATTAATTGCGGCTGGTGTCATTTCCATCTTGCTTGGCTTCTTTGGTCCGCTTGCCGCTTTTGTGCGCACTGTGCCATTAGCAGTCAGTGGTGGTTTAGCCATTTATCTTTTCGGCGTGATTGGTATGCAAGGTATTGCCTTGATGCAAGAGAATAAAGTCAGCATGTTTAGCCCCAAAAACTTAGCCATTGGCGCAGTCATTATGATTGTTGGTATTGGTGGAAACATTGGCTATCCCGGTGGCTTTATTCCAGTCACATTGCCTGGCTTCCCAAGTGGTTTGCCCGCGATTGCAACTGCGGCAGTACTGGGTATCCTCATCAATGCGATTTTCTTAATCTTCAAACCTTCATCTGAAGAATAAGATTTTCTTTTACAAAACAAAGCGGAATTGACCACGTCAATTCCGCTTTTGTGATTTATGGGGGATTAACAGTTTCGACACCTTCCATATAATCTTTTGTAAAGGAGAATATTGAAGATGAAAAAATATGGTGTTTACTTATCGATTTTGACCTTAATCCTCGCCTCTCTCGCCTGTCAAACTGTTTTGGGCGGCGGAAGCGACAGTGTACAAGAGGAGCCTTTACCTCCTTTTGAATATTCTGGTGACTCCCCTCAACCTACCGAAGAAACAACTGATGAATCTGATTTTTCATTTGGAGGCGATGCTGAATTTCCGATGCCTTCTGATGCGACAAATGTTTTTGATGTTGCCGGCACAGTCAATTATCAAACCAGCCTCAGCCTTGATGATGTGGTAGCGTTTTATCGTGATGCCTATGGTAAAGAAGGCTTGACAGAACGCGAATCAAATACAGTGGTTGCCAATGGCGTTTTCAGCATGGTCTTTGACGGCGACCCAAGTGGCAAAGCCGTTGTTATTCAAGGTGTAGATTTAGGGGATGGCACTGTGAATGTAACAATTACTTTACAAGATATATAAATGATTTTTGTAAGGCGATTTTTTGTAGAGGCGACTCGTGAGTCGCCTCTACATTTTTAATTCAACCTCTACCCATTTCCTAACCGAATTAATCAAATAAATTTTTGAAACACTAGATAATTCATATTTATGAATTATCTTTTCTTCTATTTTTCCTGTTTCCAATAAATGCTCCCGGAATGTACCAGCCAGTAATCCGCAAGAAACTGGTGGAGTGAAAAGTTCTCCATTTTGTTCAATAACTAAATTCCCAATTGTATATTCAGTTAATTCGTCTTTTTCATTGAAAAGCAAAACATCATCATACTTTTTTTGAAATAGATTTTCGTAAACTTCTCGATGTGTCGTTTTATGAAACAGAAACACATCATTTGAATTAACAGATTCATTTGCAAGACAAACCTTGAAAACTTTTTCGTGCAAATCAAAATCTTTTACTTCGCTCGTTAAATTCCCATTTTTATCCAAAATGATTTTTACTCTAGCCACTGATAACTGATCACTGATTACTGACAACTGATTCGCCACCTTCTCTTCCGAAAACACAAAATCAAAATATTCTGCTGAATCTTTCAAGCGTGCAATATGTTTATCTAACAAAAAATAACCTTCATCTTTTGTCCATAACATTGTTTCAAACAGAGAAAAATCAGGTTGTGGGGGATTGGTCAAGACACGCGCTTTCAGTAATGCTTCTTCAAATTCATCTTTATCTTCCGAATCCCAGACAATGCCGCCACCGACTCCATATTCTGCGGTTTTATTTTTTTTATCAATCAACGCAGTCCGAATCGCAACATTGAATCGCGCTTGGCGATTTGGAAAAATGTAACCAATACTGCCTGTATAAATTTTTCGCGGACTCGTTTCCAATTCATTGATTATTTTCATCGTGCTGACTTTTGGCGCACCAGTAATTGATGCACATGGAAACAATGCAGAAAAAATTTTTGCCACAGAAGCGTTTGTTTTTGCTTTTACAGTAGATGTCATTTGAAACAATGTTGAATATTTTTCAATCGCAAATAATTCTGGCACATGCACACTGCCACGTTGTGCAATTTTCCCTAAGTCATTACGAATCATATCTACAATCATCACATTCTCAGCTCGATTTTTTTCAGATGTCCGTAGCCACTCTGAGTTAATTAAATCTTCGTCAGTTGTTCTTCCACGTTTGATTGTGCCTTTCATGGGCTTGCTTGTAATCACATCGCCGTCTAAATCAAAAAATAATTCAGGCGAAGCACAGCAAATTGCAAAATCATCGGTCTCAATAAACGCGGCATATTTGTTTTGTGTTTGGGCGAGGTGAGTGAATAAGGAAAAAGAATCAGGCTGAACGTCAGAGAGGAGGCGCATGGTGTAGTTGACTTGATATGTTTTTCCGTTTGCAATATAGTCTTTGATTTTTTGAATCGCGTTGTTATATGTCTCTTTATCAATATCAGGTTTCCACGATTGATTAATCAGACCACTTAGACCAGCCAGATTTTTTAAACTAGTTGGATTTTCATACAGACCAAACCAAATTAACGGAAAATTTGTGGATTCAAAAACCTGCAGAGCGGAATCAAATGCCTGCGCCGCCTCATAACTGACAAAGCCAACTGCGTGCCATTTTTTTTCATTGACCAACGCCTCGACATTTTGCAATGCCTCGCGGACTTCGTTAATATTTTTTGTACTGATGATTTGATGCGGATTTTGAAAAGCAAGCCAGTGATTATCTTTTTTAAGATAAACTTTATTATTCAATGAAACCTCTTCAATCAATTGTACCCCGTTGGCTTCCTGCATTGACTTTGATGATAACTATCTTTTTGTTTTCGTCACGCGCTAGCAATGAATTACCGAATTACGGCTCATGGGATTATTTCGTCAAAAAATCTGCCCATGCGGTCGGGTACGGATTGCTCGCACTTTCATATTTACA
>JAEURF010000086.1 GCA_016789205.1 Anaerolineales bacterium | reverse complement strand
GTTTTAATTTCCCTTGAAGATGCTCTCAAATACGGCTTAAACTTAGATAATGTTGAAATCAAACGTGCAGTCGGCGCGCTTTTCGGGTTTTTAATTGGAATCCTCATTATTGCTATTACATTCTTCATTTGGAGACAAAAGAAAAATAATTTTGCATTAACCTTGATGAACTCATTTTTGATTGCAGGTTTTCTTTTATCGCCTATCTTGCATCTCGGCGAAAGTAAATTAGATTGCCGTACAGACATCATCCTCGCTAACGAGCAAGTTGGTGATTATCTTGCAAGTATTATTCCGTCAGATAGTCTGGTATATTGGGAAGGAGGCTTATCTTTTGTACCAATGGTTTATGTGCCAGAAGCGCGAATTTTTCCTCCCCAAATCAATGATGGCTATGCTTATCGTCGTGGTGGCGATGCAGATGTATTAAATCGCTTTGGCTATTGGAATAGCGTCTCATTCATCGAATGGCGAGATAGTGCCGATATTTTCATTGTTGAAGAAAAACGTTTTGAATATTGGAGTGCCTATCTCACTCCCCAAACATTTCACGAATTTGCACCTCCCCCCGTCGCACCTTCTTGTGCTGACGGCTCAGGCTTAAGGATTTTTCAAAGAAACCCATGAACTTATCAATTGTCATCCCCGTTTATAACGAACAAGATAACTTGCCCATGTTATTTGATTCGATTTATACCACCATGAAACCAGTTAACCATTCGTGGGAAGCAGTCTTTATAGATGATGGTAGTCGTGATAATAGCTTGCAAATTTTGCAAGAATATGCCCAAAAAGACCCCGAACATATCCGCTTAGTATCTTTCCGCCGTAATTTTGGTCAAACCGCCGCTATCGCCGCTGGTATAGATTACTCAGTCGGTGAAATTATCATTTTGCTTGATGCTGATATGCAAAATGACCCCGCCGATATTCCGATGCTACTTGCAAAATTAGATGAAGGCTACGACCTCGTCAGCGGTTGGCGCAAGATTCGCAAAGATAACGCAATCACACGCAATTTCCCTTCCATGATTGCAAACAAAATTATTTCATGGGTAACAGGTGTGCATTTACATGATTATGGATGCACTTTGAAAGCCTATCGCCGTGAAGTGTTAGAAGGCTTCCGTCTTTATGGCGAAATGCACCGCTTCATTCCAGTCTATGCCAATTCAGTTGGCGCAAAAATTACAGAAATGCCTGTACGTCATCATCCGCGTCGGTTTGGAAAAACCAAATATGGCATGGAAAGAACCGTCAAGGTCATTTTAGATTTATTTACCGTAAAATTTCTTGTTTCCTATTCTTCTAAACCCATCTATGTTTTTGGTAGCGCCGGTGGATTTCTCATTCTTTCAAGTGCTATCTTATTAACCTATTTATTCATCAGAAGAATATTTTTTGCAGTAGGAATTGCTTCATCACCATTACTACCATTGACAGCCATGTTCTTCATTTTAGGGTTTCAATCTATTCTCATGGGCTTAATTGCCGAAATGCTCGTGCGTACCTATCACGAATCACAACGTAAACCTACTTACACCATTCGCAAAAAAATTAATATCAACGAATAAACTTGTGAACCCAAAGAACGAAAGAATTCAAAATGTATGGCGGCTAGCAGGCACATTGCTTGCATTAATTTTGCTTGCTGTTTTAATCCGCGAAGAAAGTAGCACAGAGATTCTTTCTGCATTAAAAAGCATAAACCCACTTTATTTTATTCTGGGCATTTTTGTTATGCTCATCTCAAGAATGTTTGTTATCTTACGTTGGCACATTCTTCTCCGTTCAGCAGAAGTCGACATTCCATTGATACGTACAGCTATGCTCACATTCACAGGGCTTTTTTCATCTAATTTTTTACCTACTACAATTGGGGGCGATGTCGTCCGCTTAACCGGTGCCATGCAATTAGGATATGACCGCGCGGTTTGCCTCGCCTCACTTGTAGTAGATAGACTAATCGGTATGGCAGGTATGCTCTTCGCGCTTCCCTTCGGACTTATACCTGTTCTTTCCAACCCCGGCAGTCTCCAAGCCTTAACCTTTGCTTCACTCATTGAAAAAATTCGCGACTTTACAATCCGTACTTTAAATGCCTTTTCAATTTGGCTTAAGAAACCCAAAGCCTTAATACTTTCTCTGATTTTTACATTTGGAAATATGGCTTGCATATTTGCATCTATTTATTTACTTGCCGAAGGCATGAGTGACCATATTTCTTACTGGCTTATTGCAGGTTTATGGAGCCTGACATACTTTGTCACATTAATCCCTATTTCCATTAATGGCTATGGCGTGCAAGAACTTTCACTTACATTTTTACTCTCACGTTTAGGCGGCTTAACTCACGCCGAAAGCCTGACCATCGCCATCTTAATCCGCATTCTTTTTATCATCACCAGTTTGCCCGGTGCATTCTTTTTACCTTCCATCCTCGCCGCCATGAATAACAAAGAAGAGCCACCCGTTTAACGTATGAAAATTCTCGTCATTATTTACGAATTCCCTCCTATCGGTGGCGGAGGCGGGCGTGCCGCTTATGATATTTGCATAGAACTCGCAAAGCGTGGGCATCAAATAACAGTTCTTACAGCTCATATGCAAGGTTTACCAAAACAAGAAGAGTTAAACGGAATTCATATATTGCGCATCCCTTCATTAAGAAAAGAAGCCTTTCGTGCCAGTTTTATCACCATGCTTGCGTATGTAATTTTCGGGTTTTGGGCTGGGCTAAAACATATTCGTTATAACCGCCCTGAAATCATGCACAGTCATTTTGCAGTTCCATCCGGGGCATTAGCATGGATGTTATCTATCATAACAAAAACTCCTTACATACTGACCGCACATCTTGGTGATGTACCCGGCGGAGTGCCAGAAAAAACAGATAAATGGTTTCGTTGGCTAAAACCTTTTACACACTTCATTTGGAAACGTGCAAAAAGAGTAATTGCAGTTAGTCAATATACACGTTCACTAGCTTTGAAGCACTACCCTGTGCCTATACAAGTCATCCCCAATGGTGTGGATGTATTACAAAAAAATTCACCCGAGATAAAAATTAATAAGCCAACTCAAATCGTATTTGCCGGACGTATGGTATCTCAAAAAAATCCATTATTTATTATTAAAGTATTAGCACAACTAAAAGATTTAGATTGGCATTGCACCATGCTAGGCGATGGACCTCTGTTTAATAGTGTCAAAGACGAGATTGCGAAAAATAATTTACAAACAAGATTTACTTTATCGGGCTGGGTAACACCTGAAGATGTAGTAAATCAATTCTCTACAAGTGACATTTTATTTATGCCGTCTCTTTCTGAGGGGCTACCTGTGACAGGCGTGCAAGCATTAGCCAACGGGTTAGCATTCGTCGTCAGTGATATTGGCGGTTTTGCTGATTTAGTGGATGAAAATCAAAATGGCTTTTTGATTGATGCGCAAAATACAGATGCGTTTGTGCGAGCATTAAGAAATTTAATCTCTGTCCCAGATTTATTGATGAAACTCCGCCAAGCAAGCTTGACGAAAGCCAAACAATTTGACATTGTGCAAGTGACAAATGAATATGAGAAGCTTTTGAAATAAGGTAACTTTTTGTGGGAAGAAAATGTTGATTTGTCACATCAGTTTTCCACGTAGGGCAGAGGCGGGATTTCGTCTATTGACAGTATATTTATTCTGTGTGAGAATTCAAAAACTGAATGCTCACACAATGACTGAAATCAAAAATCACGAATACGACTTACTTAATGAAATTGCCAATGATTCAATGGTGACCCAAGCGAATCTTTCAGATCGTTTGGGGATTGCTGTTGGTAGTGTTAATTGGTATATCAAACGTTTAATTACACGAGGTTGGGTAAAAGTTTCTCACTTAGACCGCACGCGCCTAAAATATGACATCACCTCTGAAGGCATGAAGGTCTTTACCCAACGTGCCTTGTCGTATGCTAAAGATTCCTTGAAAGTGTATACCCAGTTTCGTGAAAAGGCACGTACCTTAGCACTTGAACTGAAACAACAAGAGGTTAAAAAAGTTTATTTGAATGGCAATGACGAAATGATGGATATTCTGCGCCTCACTTGCATAGAAGCAGGAATTCAAATTAACGACTTGCCAGAAGATGTGATTTTGGAAGCAAAAGGGCAAGAATATCAAATTAAGAGGCGTAATGGAAAAAACGCTTAAGAATTTTGCGATAATCGGCGTTGGTAGTTATATTGCTCCGCGCCATTTGCAGGCGATTCGCGATACTGAGAATCTATTGCTTGCCACTGTTGACACCTTAGATAAATATTCTTTCAAGGTTCAGTTTTTCACCGAGATTGAACGCTTTGATAGACGTTCAGAAAAGTTGCGCAAGGGAACAGAAATCGAGCGCATCCACTTTGTTTCAAATTGTTCATCAAACTATTTACATGATGCTAATTGGAGACTTGCTTTGCACATCGGCTACAAAACTGGTGATTTCCCACAGGTTGAAAAAGCCTCCCCAGAATCGTTTGCATTGCCTTTATACCCTGATGTGACGGGAAGTCAGCAGGATGATGAGGTGATTGGAGCGGTCAAGGCTTTTGTGGGTTGACAGAATCTCGTTCCCGTGCGAGAATTCAGAAACTGAATTCTCAAATGGATATTAAGGTCTTTATTCAAGCACGAATGAGCTCTTCCCGCTTTCCCGGCAAGGTGCTTGCCCCGGTCAATGGTAAACCAATGATTGCCAGAGTGATTGAATGTGTACAACATGAATTTGGTACAGACTCAATTATTATTGCTACTAGTAATCAAATTTCAGATGACCCGTTGGCTTTGTATGTTCAATCTTTAGGAATAAAAATATTTCGGGGTTCATTAGAAAATGTTTTTGCTAGATTTAAAGCTTGTTTGCAAGATAACCCTTGCGATTGGTTTTTTCGCATTAGTGCTGATAGCCCTTTGTTGAATAGCAAGATATTGAAAATAATGACCTCGTATGTAAATGAATCTTTTGATTTGATTACGAATGTACAAAAACGGACATTCCCACATGGTCATAGTGTTGAGTTGCTGAATGCGAAGTCTTTTAGCAAAATAGATTCAAATAGATTATCTAATGATGACCGCGAGCATGTGACCAAGTTTTATTATGCTCATGCGGACGAGTATAAAATTTTGAACCTTGAAAATACAGATGCTGATTACGCAAAATTAAATTTTGTTGTAGATACTTTCGATGATCTACGCTGTGTAGAAGAGATGGAAGCAAACGTTCAATATGATTTTCTTCCACAAGTGAAAGTGACTGAATGAAGAAAATTGGTGTAGCAGTCGTTGGTTTGGGCATCGGTGAGAGGCATTTGCGTGCATACCATCGAGATACGCGTTGTCAAGCTCGTTGGGTTTTAGACCATGACAATGTCAAGGCGAAGAATTTGGCTGAGGAAACAGGAGCGGGTGTCGCGTCAAGTTATGAAGCGATTTTGAAAGATGAAGATGTGCAAATCATTTCCATCGCCTCTTTTGATGATGATCATGCTAGTCAAATTATTCAGGCAATCAACGCAGGCAAACATGTATTTGTAGAAAAACCAATATGTCAAACGATAGAACAATTGCAAGAGATTCAAAAATTTTGGTTGAAACAAAGTGGAAAGATAAAACTCGCTTCCAATTTGATTTTACGCGCAACGCCTGTATATCAATGGTTGAAAGAGAAAATTCTTGCTGGTGACTTTGGAAAGATTTATGCTTTTGACGGCGAGTATTTATATGGACGTTTACATAAAATTACAGATGGTTGGCGCAATTCAGTTGAAAATTATTCAGTTATGGAAGGGGGCGGAATCCATCTGATTGATTTGATGGTGTGGCTGATACAGGAACGCCCGCAAAATGTTTTTTCTATGGGCAACCGCATTTCAACCGAAGGTACAAAATTTCGATACAACGATTTTGTGGCATCTACTATGCAAATGGAGTCAGGTTTAGTAGCCCGTATTACAGCAAATTTTGGCAGTGTGCATCGTCATCATCATATTGTGCGTTTATTTGGCACGAAAGGTACATTTATTTATGATGATATGGGCGCACGAGTTCATTGGTCTCGTGATGAAAATTCAAAACCAGAAATGTTAACCATGCCAACTTTGCCAGCCGATAAAGGTGATTTGATACCTGATTTTGTTTCGGCAGTGTTAGAAGATAAAAATATCAATGAACAAACCCAAGCTGTATTTGATGGCTTAAGTATCAGTGCCGCATGTGACCTTGCTTTGATAACAAAAAGATTGGAGACAATAAAATACTTATGACAACTCGAAATCTTCCCTTTGGAAAACCATGGATTGGTGATGAAGAAAAGAATGCAGTCTTAGAAGTACTAGCTGGCGATGTGCTGACGCATGGTCCGCAAAGCAAAGCCTTTGAAGAAGAATTTGCTGAATACATGGGTGGCGGATATTGTGTATCTGTCAGTTCTGGTATGGCGGCATTGCATTTAAGTTATTTAGAAATGGGAATCGGTACAGGCGATGAAGTGATTGTGCCAGCCGAAACGCATGTCGCAACGGCTCATGCCGTTGAAATGGTTGGGGCGAAGCCTGTGTTTTTAGATTGTGAACCAACTACAGGCAATATTGATGCGTCTAAATTAGAAAGCCTTATCACAAAAAAAACAAAAGCCATCAGTATGGTTCATTTTTTGGGTGTGCCATGTGAAATGGATGCGATTATGAAAGTCGCTGATAAGTATGGCCTGAAAGTGATTGAAGATTGTGCTTTAGCAATTGGTTCTCGTTATAAAGGTACACATGTCGGTTTGATTGGTGATACAGGTTGTTACTCATTTTATCCAGTTAAACATATTACAACAGGTGATGGTGGCATGTTTGTTACTAAACATAAAGATGTAGCAGCACGTGTTTCAAAAATTCGCGGCTTCTATGTAGATAAAACATTTGCAGAACGCACTATCCCCGGTATGTATGACACGCTTGGTGTTGGTTTGAACTATCGCATGAGTGACATCAATGCTTCCATTGGTCGCCA
>JAEURF010000085.1 GCA_016789205.1 Anaerolineales bacterium | reverse complement strand
TCAAGCCGCGATTATGGCTCCGACTTCCATTTTGGCAGAACAGCATTACAGAAACTTTGTCAATTTATTGACTGGCGAAAACGGATTTTTGAATCAAGATGAGATTCGGTTGTTGGTCGGCAGTACAACTGGAAGTGAGAAAGAGGCGATTAAATCTGGCTTAGTAGATGGTTCCATCAAAATTGTGATTGGCACCCATGCAGTCATTGAGCCAGATGTGCAATTCAAAGATTTGCAATTTGTGGTGATTGATGAACAACATCGTTTTGGTGTGGAGCAACGCGCTGAATTACGAAGTAAAGGTACAAATCCACATTTGTTGGTGATGACTGCGACTCCAATTCCACGCTCGTTGGCATTGACGATGTTTGGCGATTTAGATATTTCTGTGATGAACGTCATGCCTGTGGGCAGACAACCGATTGCAACGCATGTACTTCGTCCGCAAGAACGCGAACGCGCGTACGCCATGATTCGATCACAAGTGAAAAATGGAAATCAGGCGTTTATCGTTTATCCATTGATTGATGAAAGCGAAAAGATAGATGCCCGCGCGGCGGTGGATGATTTTGAGGCGTTATCAAATCATGTCTTCCCTGATTTGAAACTTGGATTGTTACATGGTCGCATGAAACCTAGCGAAAAAGATGAAGTGATGTTGAAATTTAGAGATAAGGTTTTTGATATTTTAGTTTCAACGACTGTGATTGAAGTCGGTGTGGATGTGCCCAATTCAACATTGATGTTAATCGAAGGTGCAGATAGATTTGGTTTGGCGCAACTTCATCAATTACGCGGACGAGTCGGGCGCGGCTCTGTTGCCTCCACTTGTTTGTTAATTCCGACTCGCGAAGATGCAACTGAAAATGAACGTCTGCAAGCGATGGCGATTACAAACGATGGCTTTGAGTTAGCAGATCTAGATTTGAAATTACGCGGTCCCGGTGAATTTTTGGGGACACGTCAGGCAGGCTTTGCTTCATCTTTGAAAATGGCAAGCATTACCGATGTGAAGTTAATTGAAAAAGCACGCGAGCAAGCGCAAAATTTATTTGAAAAAGACCCAGAATTGCATCAACCCGAACATGCTTTACTAGCGGAAGCATTTCAAAGATTCTGGAATGGAACGAAGAGTGATGTTAGTTAGATAGTTAGATAGTTAGATAGTTAGATAGTTAGATAGTTAGATAGTTAGATAGTTAGATAGTTAGATAGTTGCATAGTTAAAATCAGAAGGATGAAATGGCGAAGATTGAGCGGTTTGAAGATTTACAAAGTTGGCAGAAGGCTCGGCTTCTTGCAAATTTTATTTACGATCTAACCGAGCATTCTAAGTTTGCAAAAGACTTTCGCTTAAGCGGTCAAATTCAAGATGCTGCGGGTTCAATTATGCACAATATCGCCGAAGGCTTTGATGCTGGAACAAACCCTGAATTTATTCGTTTTCTTAAAATGTCGAGGCGTTCCGCCAGTGAAGTACAATCTGAACTTTATCTAGCCCTTGACCGAAAATATATTAATCAGGATGAACTGAATAATGCTTACAACCTCGCAACTGAAACAAAACGGTTGATTAATGGAATGATAGCCTACTTACGAAAATCAAAACCACCAAAATAACTATCAAGCTACATACTACCAAACTACCAAACTACCAAACTATCAAACTACTAAACTATCAAACTACTAAACTAGGAAACTAAATTATGGTGAGAGCCTTATTCCCCGGAACATTCGACCCCATCCATTATGGTCACATGGACATTGCCAATCGCGCCTCAAAACTTTTTGATGAAATTGTCATGGCTGTTTATGACAAACCTTTGAAGTCATTGTTATTCTCTCCTGAAGAGCGAATCTCTTTAGTCACTGAATCTTTCAAAGATAATCCCAAAATCAAGGTGACCGGCTACAGCGGCTTGACGATTGACTTTGCACAAAAAATCAACGCCCAAGTCATCGTGCGCGGACTGCGCGTCTTTTCAGATTTTGAATTTGAATTTCGCATGGCGTTGGCAAATCAGCGCTTAGCAAAAGATGCAGTTGAGACTGTGGCATTAATCACCGCTGAACAACATACATTTCTTTCGTCTACTACAGTCCGCGAGATTGCTACATTGAATGGCAATGTCTCTAGCATGGTGCCACCTTATGTCGAAAAAGCACTCAAAGAAAAAGTAGCCCAAATGGGGGAACATTCCCCGCCGAATTCCCTGCGTGATTAATTTGTGCTAGAATTAGTTAACTTTTATAGGTACGGAGATGCCAATGGAATACAATTTTGAATGGGATCCTGTAAAAGAAAAACAAAATGTTAAGAAACATGGCATAAACTTTCAACGTGCTTCTAAAGTTTTCCTTGACCCATTTGCTATCACTATTTTTGATGAAGAACATAGCGAAGATGAAGATAGATGGGTTACGATTGGCGCAGAAAATAATGAGGTTTTATTAGTTGTAGTTCATACATTTCGTGACGAAAAGTTACAATCTGCTGTTATTAGAATTATTTCGGCTAGAAAAGCAGATAAAGACGAGGCGAAACAATACAAAGAAAGGCAATCTTAAGATGAAAGACAAATACGATTTTTCAAAAGGTGAACAAGGCAAGTTTTACCGAGAAGGTGTTGTATTGAAACTGCCAATTTACTTGGACGACGACCTTGTTGCTTTTATAGAAGAGTATGCAAAAGAAAAAAAATCGGATTTACAAACCGCAGTAAACGACATCTTAAGACATAATAAAGAGATGCTTCAGGCTCTCAAAGTTTAACTGAACTGCCTGAAGGAGTAAACCTATGGATATTTTGCAACTCATTGACCGTCTCGAAGAACTCTTCAACAACGCCAAAGCTGTGCCTTTCACACACAATGTCGTTGTGGATGAAGACCGCATGTTGGAATTGATTGACCAAATGCGCATCGCCATTCCAGAGGAAGTTAAAAAAGCACAACAAGTTGTTGCGCAACGAGACCGCGTCATGGCACAAGCACAAGAAGAAGCCAATCGCACTTTACAACTCGCGCGTGACAAAGCCGACCAAATGGCACAAAAAGATATGGTCACGCAAGAAGCGCAACGTCGTGCCGAACAAATTCTCAGCCAAGCACGTGCCGAAGCCGAAGCCATTCGCGCCGACGCAGATAACTATGTCCTTGATACACTCATGCAATTGCAAGAACAAATCGAAAAGGTAAGCAATCAAGTGAATAATGGCGTTCGCATGATGCAAGAAGACCAAATGCGCAAAGCCTCCATGTCGCCCTCGGCGATTTCAGCAAACGTCACAGATAAAGTTGAAAAATAGAAACAGAATGCGGACTAAAAGTCCGCATTCTGTTTCTAGCAAACTAAAGTCTGCACTCCTAAAAAATCATAAACTCAGATCTCGCTTAATCAAATCATCCAACGATTCTCTTTTTTGAATTAATTTTGCTTTTCCCTCTTCTAACATCAACACTGCCGGTTTACGCGCGCCATTGTAATTCGAAGCCATACTCAAATGATACGCGCCACTGACTGGCACAGCAATCAAATCGTTTGTTTTGAGTTTTGACATTGGCAAATCTTCAAAGATGACATCGCCTGATTCACAATACGGACCCGCAACTGAAATCACCTCGCTTCGTTCTTCGGTGACGCCTGCTACTGCTAGACAGCTATATCTAGCCCCATACATCGCATAGCGCGGATTATCTGCCATGCCGCCATCTACTAAAACCCAAGTTTTGTTTTCGCGTTTTTTTACTGCACCAAGTCGATAAATTGCGACGCCTGCTCGGGCAACTAAACTTCTGCCGGGTTCAAGGTGTAAATGCGGGAGAGATAATTTTCTTTTTTCACAACCTTCAATGACAGCCTCACAAACTCCTTTGACATAATGCTCAATAGATGGATGTGGCAATTCATCTTCATGATATGCCACACCCCAACCGCCGCCCGGACAAAAATGCCATTCATTCTCAAAGCCGATTTCTTTGGCAGTATCTAAAGCCAATTCAATCGCGGGGATTAATGGCTCAGGGTCTCGGAAGTTTGAACCTTGATGAAAATGAATCCCATTTAATGGCAAGTTGTTCTCTTTACAAAATTTTGTCGCCTCTAAAATTTCTTCGTGCGTCATCCCAAATTTGCTTTCATGGTGACCTGTTTGCGTATGAGCATGATGCGTTGATACAGTGACACCGGGTAATAGACGAAGCCAAATATTAAGTGATGAGTGAATAGTGAATAGTTGAGTGATTCGTTCAAGTTCTGAAAGATTATCAACAACAATTGTGCCAGCGTGTTTAATTGCAGATTTTAAGTCAGCGTCAGATTTATTGACTCCATGTACGAGAATATTTTTGGGTTTCACTTTTGCATTTAATGCAATATGAATTTCGCCTTCGCCAGTGCAATCGAGTGTTAGTCCATGCAATTGAGTCCATTGGGCGATGGCTGTGCAGAGGAATGCTTTCCCTGCGTAGGTAACAGAAGCATGTGTCCCGTAGGAAGAGGCGAGTGCATGTTTGTAAGAGGCTACGGTTGAGTCAAGCGTCGCTCTGTCATAAACATAAAGTGGAGTCTTGTATTCTTCAGCAAGTTCTCTTAAATTATGTCCTGCAATGGTTAATTCATTATTTTCAATTTTTGTTGTAATGGGGAAGAGGTCAAGTTGTTTCATTTGCTTGTATCGCTGGCGAGTTGGATTCTATTTTTTCCTAAATGTTTTGCGCGTAAAGCAGCATGATCTGCGGCGAGCAGGAGTTCGATGTGGTTGGTGGCATCTTGCGGGAAAGTTGCCACGCCGATGCTGAGTGTATAACCACCTGCATCTTGTTTATCTAAATTTTGAGGTGCGCCGATTTGAGCGGCTTCATGTAAACGCATTGCAAAGGCATGCGCATTTTGTTCATTTGAGTTGGACAAGATGATGGCGAATTCGTCACCGCCATAACGTGCGGCGATATCATATTTGCGTAAGTTGTTTTTGATGATTTCTGCCATGCCTTTTAGACGTGCATCGCCAGCAGGGTGGCCATACGCATCGTTATATTCTTTGAAAGAGTCGATATCAAAAATAATCAGTGAAACGTTCATACCAAGTCTGTGTGCGCGTTCTACTTCTCCGGCGAGTGCTTGTTCAAAGATATGGCGATTTGATAAACCCGTGACGGCATCAGTGGTTGCCATTTTTTTAATTTGTTCATGTAGGCGGGCGTTGTCAATTGCAATTGCAAGTGGGCTGGCAATCGCTGTCAGTATTGCAACATCAGTTTGCGTTAATTTTTGTGTACTGTCTGCTTCGATGTTTAATGTGCCTAGCACGGAGTCTTCTTTGAGAAGTGGCACACAAATTTCACTGGTGATGGCATTGTCTGCTCTGAGGAAGTGGTCTTCTTGATTTGTGTCTTCAATGAATTGAACCATTTTTGTCCGAATGGCACGTCCGCTGACACCTTGGCTAATGTGTATCTTTTCAATCACCATTTCTTTTGGATATCCCATTTCAGCGGCGAGGTGTAGGTAATCATTTTCAAGCATATAGATACTGATGTGGGTGTAGCCGAACGCTTCTTTTAACTCAGTGACGACTTGATTCGCGATGGTTGCTTTTTCCAACGAACTAGAAATAGTCCGCGATATATTTTGAATGATGGATAGTACCCGCAAGTTTTCTTGTGTTTCCATATAGAGTGCGGCGCGGTGTAATGCCGCAGAAATATGCGTAGCGAGAGTTTCCATCGTTTTCACATCGAGTTCGTCAAACTCGTTAGGTTTTTCGCTTTCTACATATAATACGCCGAATAATTTTTCCCCTTCAAAGAGTGGCGTGCAAATGGCTGAGCCAAAATGTTCGCGGTTTGAATAATAATATGGGTCTTTTGAAACATTGTCTGTCACATAGGTCTTTTGTATCTTAGCAGTGTGACCGATAATGCCTGCCCCTGTTTTTTGTTTGTAGCCGGGTAGGTAACCAAAATCTTCTGTTCCGGCAATTGCAGTAACTTCAAGCAAATCGCCTTCCACTAATTTTGAAATGGCTGAGATGGAATAACCAAAACGATTGGTGATGGCATCAATTGCGCGCTGGAGGATTTCTTTTTCGTCAAAACTGTCGGCGATGATTCTGCCGGTTTCTTCGAGCAAGCCCAATTGTTGTGAGCGGCGTTGCTCCGCTTTGAGTAAGGCTTGCTCGTTTGCATTTTTCCAACGTAGGAAAGCCATCGCGGCAATGCCAATTATCAGCACTGCTAAAGAGACGAACGAAACAAGATATATAGTTAAACTGCTGTCCATTTGGGTTCTATCTTATTCGTCAAAGAATAATGTCCACCAAATTTCCCAGTTTTGCATTGGAGTTGGAATGAGTTCAGGGGTAGGGGCGATGACAGGGTCACTGCCGGGCACGCCGAGTGGAATTACAGGTTGGTCGCCTTCTTGAATGTAATGCCCTTCGGTACGCGCCCATTCTTCAACTGCTTCGGTTGACCCGGCGTAGGCAACTTGAGTTTGTAAGGCAAGTTGAGTTTGCATGGCTTGTGTAGCAATCGCTCGGACTTGTTCACGTTGTTCGTTCAAACGATTTAGTTCTTCGAGGCGTGAGTTAAATTCAATGATGAATAAAATTAAAACGAAAATTCCTGCAAAAATGAGCACACGCCGAAAGTTGATGGGGAATTGGAACATGGCTTTATCTTATCGTATTTTTGCAAGTTGACAATGTCATTTATGGTACAATCTTGCCCCGCAGTGTGTTGTACCCTTCACACTGACATCCAATTGCCAGAAAGGGCTTAAAAAAATGAAAGTTTTATTAATGAAAGATGTCTATAAATTGGGGCGTGCAGGGGATATTAAAAAAGTAGCCGATGGCTACGGGCGTAACTTCCTCTTACCACAAGGGCTTGCCGTACTTGCCACCGAAGGTGCAATGAAGCAAGTGCAAAAAATTAAAGCCCAAGCAGAAGTTCGTCGCAATGCTCAAAATGACGAACTCAAAGGCGTTGCAGACTTAATCAAAGAAGCCACCTTGGTTTTCCCAGCCAAAGCAGGCGAAACCGGTAAGTTATATGGTTCCATCACCACACAAGATATTGCTACCGCACTGAGCGAAAAGATTCGCTTTGAAGTCAAACG
>JAEURF010000084.1 GCA_016789205.1 Anaerolineales bacterium | reverse complement strand
GTACATCCATTTGCGAAATGCTGAAACGTAAAAGCAAGAGTCCGATGGCGAGGGGAAGAGTCGGCATTAAAGGTACGAGAATCAAAAGGATGTTGGAGGGAATATGAGTAAAGACCATTGTGTTAATCAAACCAAATTTTTTGGCGAGTTTGACTGCTAACAAAGCAGAGATGCCCGCCAAAATATTTGCACCGAAGAAAATACTGCCAAGCACGCCTGTGTTCACACCAAATTTGATGTAAAACCAATATGCCATCATGCTTTGAAGTAATAAACCGCCCGCAAACGCATCTAACGCAAATAATGCGCTTAATTTGAAAACTACATTTTTTGAACGATGTAACCCTAAAGTTTTTTTGGTTTGCATAACTGCATTTTTAATTTCAATATTAGGCGAGAGTTGAAAAAATAAAAACGCAAGCAAAACCCCACCGATTGCGTAGCCTATTAAAATGAAACGATAAGACTCAAACGCAGACCAGCCGTTATTTTGTAAAATTTGTGCCAACCATCCGCCTGCCAATGCACCTACGGCTGAAGAAAAAGAACCGCCTAAGTTGTACCATGCGAACATTTTTGTACGCGCTTGGTCTGCGATGAGTTGTGTTAAGCCTGCTTGCTCTACTGCAAGAAAGGGACCAATTTCTTTATCATTCGGGCTGATGACTCCAATAATTGCGGCGACGATTAAGAGAAGCAGATTGTTTGTTATTATAAAAACGATGCCTGCCGCAAACATGAGAAACGCGCCAATTAATAAAGTGTGTTTTCTTCCAAACTGGTCGGCATGGGTAGTGAGCCAGAGTGAAATAGCGGCGTCACCGATTAAGGTGAGTGTGAATAACAAGCCTGCCTGACCTTCACTTAGCCCAGCAGAGATGAGATATAAAACAAGGATGACGGAAAGAAATCCGTAGCAAAACATGCGGATGATACGGGTGGCAAAGAGGAGATAAATATCTCTTCGATGAGATTGTTTTATCACGGCAGGTCTCCTATGATTTACTAAAAAAATATTAACCCCAACACACCAGCACCTAAAACAACCCAAGCAATGGTCCATTTGGATTTGGAAGCGAAGAGGACGATGAGGGCAAGAGAAAATATCGTAAATGAATTTAATTCCAAAATTGTTTCGTTTAAGATTCCTAAAGCTGTAACAGAAATCAAACCGACAACGCCTGCTGTGATGCCATCCAAAAATGCATGAGCCGATTTGTTTTCGATTAATTTTTCTAAATATTCATGCCCAATCATCGTGAAAGAAAAGGCTGGGGCGAAGACTCCGATGGTCATTACAATTGCTCCAAGTGCACCACCACCAATGTAACCGACAAATGTTGAAAAGATAATTAATGGCGCAGGCAATAGCCCAGATAATGCTAACCCATCTAAAAATTGGGCGTTGGTCATCCATTTGCCAACTTCAACAGCATCATGTTGAATGAATGGAATCGCAGTATATGCCCCGCCGAAAGTTAAGAGACCAGCGCGTAAGCCTGAGATGAAGAGCGTTAAAGAATTAGTTGCAACGATTTCTGGGTTTGTAGTTGTGATGAGGTTGGGAGAACTGTTCAAGTTAAAGTAAATGATTGAGAAAACAGAAACAACTAGAAACAAGACAGCGAAGCGAGTTTGTCCTCTTGTGACTAATGCAAAAATAAATCCGCAAATCAAAAGGGTGATTAAGAAATTTACATCTAGCAGTTGAGCGATGCCTGCAAAAATTGCTAGTGACCATAACCATTTATTTTGATGCAAAGCATGACCACCAATGCGATGTACAGCGCGAACAATTAACGCGGCGACGGCGGGTTGCATGCCAAGAAAAACGGATTGAAAAAGTTGTGATGTGATTCCATAAGTGACATAAAACCATGAAAGCGCGAACATGAGGATAAATCCCGGAAGCATGAAGCCAAGACCGGCAAGCAATGCACCAATGCGACCACGTGCAACCATACCAAAGTAAACACACAACTCATGCGCTTCGGGTCCAGGCAAGGCTTGATAGATTGCAAGCACACGATTAAATTTTTCTGGTGTAATCCATTTCTCATCTTCAACAAGTTCTTGGCGAATCATCGCAATTTGTGAAACAGGTCCACCCCATGCGAGAAAACCAAAACGTAAAAATTTTAGGAAGAGATTTAAGTAAGAAATTTTCATAATTGATAATGGATAGTTGATAATGAATAATTGTCAATTATCCATTATCAATTGTTTTAAGATTGCTAACGTTTCATTTTTTCCGCCGCCACCATTTTCACCGCCTGGTCCAACACAAGATGGACAACCATCCTCGCATTCGCATTGAGTCACCAATTCATAAGCACGTTGAACTAATTCATCATGTATCTCAAAAAGTTTTTGACTGAATCCAATGCCTGCGGGAACTAAATCATAAACGACGATGGAAGGTAGACCGTTGACCGTACCTGTTGGGTCAGAAAAGACTCCAAGGTCGCGAGTATCGCACATCAAAAATAATGGCGCGAGGTTACCAAGCACAAACCCTAAGCCTGCCAGTCCGCTTCGCATTTTTACATTTTGTTCCACTTTTTGATGACAGGTTCTACAAAGCGTTGTTAAATTTTCTAAACGATTTGCTTCTTCAATAGATGTGAAAGCACGAAATGGAGTTTTGTGATGTACATCATGTTGACGATTTGTCTCCACTGCGCCGCATACCTGACATGTAAACTGGTCGCGCTGACGGACAGTTTCTCTTATCTTTTGCCAATTGGGTCCGTAATCATTTGGGTCGTTTGTCCAATTACCTGATTCTCTTAAATGATTTAATGTTTGTTCTGATAGTGTTAACCAATATCCTGTTGTTTGTAATTCAGATGGGGGCATGTCTAAAGGCTCTTCCCCTAAGTTTTCATTTGTAAACCATCTTAATTTTTTAAATCCCATCACTTGAGTTGTGACTTGAATTTCTCCATATCCTACTTGCCCTCCTCTCCTCGTAGGAGAGGGACTGGGAGTGAGGTCAGATAAAACTTCTATCTCTGATTTTTGTTGGGCTTCGGTGTAATAATCTAAGTCAACTCGTATAAGTTGCGCATTGTGATTTTCAAGATTAAGTTCTCGCACAATATATTGCCCCGCTTCGTGCATATAAATTGCCCCGGGATGAATCATCCATGAAGCAGATTCACCATCCACAGTTCCAATTGTGATGGGTCGTCCATCATTATCAGTTGATTGCAAAACTATACTTTGTGGAGATGCAGACCTCAACGAAATATTCGCGGCGGGGTATTCATCTTTCATCCAATAATATTTTTGATTGGAGAAATGCGCCTCATTGTTAGAAAGTAGAAAGTGGAGGTATTCTTCAACCAATTCCCAAGATAATGAGCCAAATGATTCCTGAGTTTGAAATGGCAATTCAAACATGGCGCAACGAAGATGTTCTAACAAAATCAACAAATGATTCGGATTCATCAATGCCATTTCGGGGGAACGTCCAAAAAAATATTCGGGATGATGGGCAAGGAATTGGTCTAATGGACTCGCAGAAGCAATCAAAATTGAAACTGCTGGGTCATCACCTCTGCCTGCACGACCTGCTTGTTGCCTCGCGCTGGCGATTGTGCCGGGATAGCCAACTAAAATTGCCGCGCCGAGTCCGCCAATGTCAATGCCTAATTCCAATGCATTTGTTGCTACGACTGTTTTTACGCTTCCATTGCGAAGTCCTTGCTCGATTTCACGGCGTTGGGTTGGGAGATAACCGCTTCGGTATCCGCGAATGGAAGAGCCGATATTGGATAATTCGTTATTCGAGTTTCGAGTATCTAATATCGTGTTTGGGTTTCCGCCTTGTAAATATGTCAAAATAATTTCCACACTTCTTCTTGTTCTTGCAAAGATGACGGATTGAATATTATGATTCAATAAATCTATGCCTAATCTAACACCTTCTAAGATACTACTTTTTCTCAACCCCAATTCTGGATTTGTAATCGGTGGATTGTAAATAATGAAGTGACGTTCTCCACGAGATGAGCCGTCATTATCAATTAATTCAACTGGTTCTTCGATTAATTTTTCTGCCAATTCTTTTGGGTTGCCAATCGTTGCAGAAGCAAGAATAAATTGCGGATTGGCTCCATAAAATTTTGCCACGCGTTTGAGTCTGCGAATCACATTGGCAACATGTGAACCGAAAACTCCGCGATAGGTGTGGGCTTCGTCAATGACAATAAATTTTAAGTTGCTAAAGAAATCACTCCAATTGGCATGGTGAGGAAGAATCCCCGTGTGCAACATATCTGGGTTGGATAAGACAATATTTGCATTTTTACGAATCGCAGAACGGTCTTTTTGGGGAGTATCACCATCATAAATTCCAGATTTTAGATTTACGATTTTTGATTGAAGAGATTGAAGATTAGAGAATTGATCTTGTGTAAGTGCTTTGGTTGGGAATAAATATAAAGCTCTTACTTGGTTATTGTTTAATAATGTTGCTAAAACAGGTAAGTTGTAAGCGAGTGTTTTTCCGCTGGCAGTGCTGGTGGAGAGGATAATATTTTTGCCTGCGCGAGATTGAGTCCACGCGGCGTGTTGATGGGCATACAGTGAATCAATTCCACGAGAAGATAATGCCTCTCGAAGCGAAACAGGTAAATCGTCAGGGAAAGGATGCGTTTGTGCTTTTCGCGGCGGGGTCGTTTTCCATGCAGAAAAATTCGGCGCAGTTTGTTCATCACCTTTCCAAAAATCTAAAAGAGATTCAATGTTATTCAAAGGTTCCATTAACCTATTTTCTTTATACTATTTCAATGCAAAAAAAATTAAGAACGTTACTTGCACTTCATGCTATATGGGGCGTCATTCTCGCGCTGAGTATATCAAAATATGGTTTGGGTGCTTCTTCAGATGCTTTGGCTTATATGTTTAGTGGTACAAATTGGATTAAGGGAAATGGTTTGATCGAGTATACGGGTAACCCTTATATTTTATGGCCCCCTTTGTATCCTATGTTAATTGGTTTCCTACATGCTGTCGGTTTGAGTGCATTTGTCAGCACACATGTGATTCAATTTATTACATTTGGGTTAATTGCCTACACATCATCAGTTTTCTTGTTAAGAATTTTCCCGGATGATTTTGCTTTCGCATTGCTTGGTTCGTTTTTGCTTCTAACTGGACCTGTTGTCATTTCTACATTTTATATGATTGGCACAGATTATCTGTTTATGCTTTTCCCCATCGCATTGGCTTTATTAATTCAAAAATATTCAGAGCAACAAACATGGTTTATTTTGACGCTTATGGGTTTGACCGCCGCTCTAGCGATGCTTACTCGTTATATTGGATACGCTCTTGTTCTTTCTACAGTGATAGCTGTTTTTTATTATTCAACAGGCTCTGTATTCAAAAGGTTTTTTTATGCGTCTTACAGTGGGGTCTTCTCTCTTTCACCATTCTTGTGGATGTTAAAAACATGGCAAGTTACCAGTGAAAATTTTCGCGAACCATTGACTTTTATTGAATATGCTTCTCAATATACTCTTGGAATATTAGATTGGCTTAATATATTTTTAGAAAATGAAAGGGAAGTTTCCAATTTTCATTTTTCCATGGTGTGGGGTCCAATAATTTTGGCTGTTATTGTTCTCTTTTTACTTTCAAGAAAAATTCAAGTTTTTACTCCAATGGTTACATTCTCATTAGGTTTTGGGGCTATTTATACAATAGCGCTTTTTAGCAATGCCTTAATTTCTTATTTCAATAGACTCTGGGGACGTTTTCAACTGCCAATATATTTTCCGTTAGTTATTTTGGTTTTATTAGTAATCCAATATGGTTTGAAATACTTAAGAGAAAATCATCCTCGTTTCTATTCTCCCTTGGCGGTTTTAGGTATTTTGTTTTTATTATTTATTGGAACATCTCAGGTTAACAGAAGCATTATCATCATGCAGAACGCCCGCAATGGCATAATTGCAGAAAATCATGTGAATACGCAAGAAATGAATGAAAATTCAGTTATTCAATACTGGCGCAAAAATCCACCAGAAGGTAGTTTTAAATTATTCTCTAATTATCCTGAAATTATTGCTTTTTTTACAGAACAACAGACTTATGCTTCCCCAAGAAAATCTGGTGTATATGATAAAACTATTATTCCACTTGAAAGTTATACGGGCAATTTATTTTCTTCTGGGCAGGACGTATACTTGCTTTGGGTTGAACCCCACTCATATGTGCATGTGTATCTTCCGCATGAACTTGAGCCAATTGCAAAAATTAAAATTATTTTTGAAAATGAGGACGGTGGGCTATATTTATTGCATCCTATAAAGTAATTTTTTATTCGTTATGCAAAGTGCGAAACGCCCATGCGCCGACTGCCAACGGAAACCAAAATGTAATGGCGCGATAGATTAAAGTAATCACGACGGCTTGACTCCAATTGACGTTTAATGAAGTTAATGCGATGGGCATAATACCTTCGACAATGCCAATACCAGAAGGTGTGGGTGAAACAATTAAGAAAAGATAGGCAAGTGAAAATCCGGCAATAATGGTGCCTGCTGAAAATTCAACTCCAAACGATAAAAAAGAACAAATCAAAATAAGCATGAGCAAACCTTTGTCAAAAATACCCCATAAAACAGGTCTGATTAAGCTAGATGGTTTTTCTGTTAAACCCGAAAACCCATTAGAAATTTCGTGGGCAAATTCATGCGCACGTGCTTCACTGAGATAATTTTCTTTGCCGAAAAATTTTACGATTCGATTAATGCCGCGTGCAAGCTTTGCTAGAAAGTTGCCAAGTTTTTCTGCAGAACGATAGCCAAGATATAAAACGAAAGCATAACAAATGGCAATGCCTAATAAAAATAATGAGGCAGAAATTTCACCGGCGTTCAAATCGTTGCGGCGAAATAAAACAATTAAACCTAACGCGAGGATAACTAAAAATGCGGCTTGGTCAAGCAAGAGGAATAATGCCGCGGCGACAGTTGCTTTGCCGGTGGGATGACCCCGCCTACGCGCTTCAGATGCAAATAATGCTACTCCGCCTGCACCGGCAGTAGGCGCCACAATATTGATAAATGTTGCGGCTGTTGCCATGCGAGTTAATGTCACCACCCCTTCATGAATCCCAAG
>JAEURF010000083.1 GCA_016789205.1 Anaerolineales bacterium | reverse complement strand
CGTGGTATCTCTGTTGGTCATATCGCTCCTGAAGCGTATGTTGGTGGCATGATTGCTTTTGTTCAAGATGGAGACATCATCACGATTGATGTAGAGAAACGCGAACTGAGTGTAGATATTTCAAAAAGTGAATTAACAAAACGCAAAAAAGATTGGAAAGCTCCTGAGCCTCGTTATAAAAAAGGTGTCATGGCAAAGTATGCACGTAGTGTGACAACAGCTTCCGAAGGTGCAACTACTAGTTAATTTTTCGTTCTGTATGGGCTTAGCCAACACAGAACAGATGGAAAAGGAGTAAGAATGAAATTAAAAGGTGCAGAAATTGTTTGGGAATGTTTGACCCGTGAAGGTGTTGAGGTTGTGTTTGGTTACCCCGGTGGTGCGAACATGCCGATTTATGATGCGATGTTAAATTATGATGTGCATCATGTTTTAGTGAGACATGAACAAGGTGCCGCTCACATGGCTGATGGATACGCTCGCACTTCGGGGAAAGTTGGTGTGGCGATGGCAACATCGGGTCCGGGTGCCACAAATTTAGTAACAGGAATTTGTACTGCTATGATGGATTCGGTTCCTGTTGTATTTATTACAGGTCAAGTGGCGGCTCATTTAATTGGTGGTGATGCTTTTCAAGAAACAGATGTAACGGGAATTACATTACCGATTACAAAACATAACTATTTGGTGACACGAGCAGATGAAATTGCTGAAACGATTCGTGAAGCATTTTATATTGCCCGCAGTGGCAGACCAGGACCTGTATTAATTGATATTTGTAAAAATGCACAAGTTGAATCTTGTGAGTTTGAATTTCCAGCAGAAGTAAAACTGCCGGGCTATCAACCCGTGATGCGTTCTCCCAAAAATTTGTTAGACCAAGCGGTTGAATTAATTGAAAAAGCCAAGAAACCGATTATTTTATGTGGGCATGGCGTGTTGATGTCTAAAGCCGAAGAAGAGTTGATGCAATTTGCGGTTAAGACGCAAACTCCGGTAGCTAGTACATTATTAGGTTTGGGTGCATTCCCTGCTTCGCATGAATTAAGTTTAGGAATGATGGGGATGCATGGCGAAGTGCATACAAATCTCGCAATCCAAAATTCGGATTTGATTCTTGCCTTTGGTATGCGCTTTGATGACCGCGTGACTGGGACGTTGAAAACCTATGCACCACGTGCAAAAAAGATTCATATTGAAATTGACCCATCTGAAGTGCATAAAAATGTGTTTGTAGATGTGCCTTTGGTCGGTGATTTAAAAAATGTGCTCACGGATTTAATTCCGCTGGTGGATGAATATGACCATGACGAATGGCGAAATGAAATCAATGCGTGGAAAGCCGAAGCGGATGCAAAAAGTATTATGAATTGGGAAGAAGATGGCAAATTGTATGTGGCTCATTTGATTGCAGATATTTGGAAAGCAACGGATGGCAATGCAATTGTCACGACTGATGTGGGTCAACATCAAATGTGGGCGGCACAATATTACTTTTTAGATAAACCGAATCGTTGGCTCACTTCTGGTGGGGCAGGGACGATGGGCTTTGGCTTACCTTCTGCAATTGGCGCATGGTTTGCGGCGAAAGACCAAGAGATTTGGGCAGTTGCCGGTGATGGCGGCTTCCAAATGACTGCGGCTGAATTAACTACTGCTGTTCAAGAAAATGCGAACGTCAAAGTTGCGATTATGAATAATCAATATTTGGGCATGGTGCGTCAGTGGCAAGAATTTTTCTTTGAGAAAAGATATTCGGCTGTGAACATGCTTACGCCGGATTTTGTCAAATTGGCTGAGGCGCATGGCGTGCCTGCTCGAAGAGTAACCAAGCGTGAGGAAGTCAATGAAGCGATTGAATGGGCAAGAAAGACTCAAGGTCCAGTTGTGTTGGAATTTAGAGTCGAGCAAGAAGAAGCAGTTTATCCAATGGTGCCATCTGGCGCGGCATTAGATGAAATGATTCAAAGACCTGCAAGACAGAAAGCGTAAGGAGAATTATGAATTACACATTTATTGCATTAGTTGAAAATAAACCTGGTGTCCTGAATCGGATTGCATCATTATTTCGCCGCAGAAATTTTAATATTGTGTCCATCAATGCAGGTACAACACAAAATCCTGACGTGTCACGCATGACGATTGTTGTGGATTGTCCGAATGGTGATATGGATGCGCATCGCATCGAAGCTAATCTTTATAAATTGGTGAATGTAATTGATGTGCAAGATGTCACGCTTGAGTCTACTGTGACGCGTGATTTAGCTTTGATAAAAGTGCAAGTAGGTCCGGAACGCCGTGCAGAAGTGAATGGTTTGGCTGAAATTTTCCGCGCGCGCATTGTAGATGTTGCCGCTGATTCTGTGATTGTTGAAATCACAGGCACTGAAGACAAAATTGAAGGCATGGTGGAATTACTTCGTCCGCTTGGAATTGTAGAAATGGTTCGAACTGGAATTATTTCGATGACGCGCGGTGTGCATGATGGTGTGCGACGTATGCCCGGCGTGAATGGCAATCGAGTAGATGCTTTGTTAGAGATGACACCATAGAGACGGTGGACGACAGACCGCAGACCGTAAAAACGGTCAACCGTCTATGGTCTGCGGTCATTCTTAATACATATTAAACTAGGAGAATGCAAAATGGCAAAAATAAATTTTGGTGGTGTGGAAGAAGAAGTTGTAACACGTGATGAGTTTCCACTTGAGAAAGCGCGTGAAGTTTTAAAGAATGAAGTTGTGGCTGTACTCGGTTATGGTGTGCAAGGTCCGGCGCAAGCATTGAACATGCGTGACAATGGAATTAATGTCATTATTGGTCAGCGGGCTGGCACAAAAAATTGGGATAAGGCTATTGAAGATGGTTGGGTTCCAGGCAAGACTCTTTTTTCAGTAGAAGAAGCGGCGGAAAAAGGAACTGTTATTCAGTACTTATTGTCTGATGCTGGTCAACGTTCGCAATGGTCAAAGATTGTTGAAAATTTAAATGAAGGCGATATGCTTTATTTTTCGCATGGATTTTCTGTGACCTTCAAAGAAGATACCGGTGTGATTCCGCCTCCACACGTAGACGTGGCACTGGTTGCCCCAAAGGGGTCAGGCAGAAGTGTACGCACAAACTTTTTAGATGGTTCTGGAATCAATGCAAGTTTTGCAGTTCATCAAGATGCAACTGGCAAGGCAAAAGAAAGAACAATTGCTTTAGGCATTGCTATTGGAGCAGGATATTTATTCCCAACTACTTTTCAAAATGAAGTGTATTCAGACTTAACTGGTGAACGTGGTGTGTTGATGGGTGCATTAGCAGGTGTGATGGAGGCTCAATATACAGAACTTCGTAAACATGGACATTCACCATCTGAAGCATTTAATGAAACGGTTGAAGAATTGACTCAATCACTGATTCGTTTGGTTGGTCAAAATGGTATGGATTGGATGTATGCCAATTGTTCTACTACTGCTCAGCGTGGTGCATTGGATTGGAAAAATAAATTCCGTGATGCAGTTGCGCCGGTGTTCAAAGATTTATATCAAAGTGTTGTGACTGGTAATGAAGCCAGAATTACTCTCGAAGCAAATAGTCAACCAGACTATCGAGAAAAGTTAGATAAAGAACTTGCTGAGATTCGTGACTCTGAAATGTGGCGTGCAGGGGCGGCAGTACGTTCATTACGTCCTGAAAATTGGCAGAAATAAATATGGAGTGCAGGAGCTTGCTCCTGCAAATACGCCAGCAAGCTGGCTGATTCCAAAAGAGAGAAATTATGACAAACAACTATGTAAAAATCTTTGATACAACTTTACGTGATGGCGAACAATCTCCGGGTGCGACGATGACTTCGGCTGAAAAGTTGGAAGTGGCGCATAATCTCGCAAGGTTGGGTGTGGATATTATTGAAGCAGGATTCCCTGCCGCATCACCGGATGATTTAGAAGCTGTCCGCCAGATTGCTGTTGAGGTTGGCAACCCAACTACAAGTCAGAATGAAGCGAAGATTCCAGTCATCGCCGGGTTGGCACGTGCAAATAAATCTGATATTGATAAAGCGTGGGAAGCCGTGCAACATGCAAAGCATCCGCGCATTCATACGTTTTTAGCAACGTCACAAATTCATATGAAACATAAATTGAAGATGGATCCCGAGGAAGTGGTGCAACGTGTTTCTGAAATGGTGGCATATGCAAAAAGTTTGTGTGATGATGTGGAGTTTTCACCCGAAGATGCCGGGCGTTCTGACCCAGAATTTTTGTATGTAGTTTTGGGTGAAGCAATTAAATCTGGTGCAACGACATTAAATATTCCTGACACAGTTGGATACACAACGCCGGATGAATTTTATAAATTGATTGACGGCATTATCAAACATACGCCCGGTATGCATGATGGCATTACTGTTTCAGTGCATTGCCATGATGATTTGGGAATGGCAACTGCAAATACATTGGCTGGGATTCGTGCTGGGGCACGTCAAGCCGAAGTGACCATGAATGGAATCGGTGAACGTGCTGGCAATACATCATTAGAAGAAGTTGTGATGGCATTGAAGACTCGTCATCCAGTTTTTGGTTTAGAAACTGGCATTGATACCAAACAAATTTCACGCATGAGCAAATTGGTGAGCAATTACACCGGTATGGTGGTGCAACCGAATAAAGCTATTGTCGGCGCGAATGCATTTGCACATGAAGCGGGGATTCATCAAGATGGTATGTTGAAACATCAAACCACGTATGAAATTATGCGACCAGAAGATGTGGGTGTGAATCAAACCAAATTAGTTTTAGGAAAACATTCAGGTCGTCATGCCCTGCGAAATCGTTTGGCTGAAATGGGACATTCGCTTGATGAAGTTGAACTCGATAAAGCCTTTGCGCGCTTCAAAGAATTGGCGGATAGAAAAAAGGTTATCACCGATTTAGATTTGGAAGCTTTGATTGCTGATGAATTTTATAAACCGCGTGATGTGTATTTATTAAATGGAATGCAAGTGACATGTGGAACGATGGGAATGCCAACTGCTACGGTTCGTTTACGTGGACCAGATGGTATTGTTCATACACAAGCCGCCATTGGGACAGGCCCAGTAGATGCAACCTATAAAGCCATTGATGGCATCGTCAAAGTTCATTGTACATTGTTAGAGTTTAATGTTCATGCAGTTACTGAAGGCATTGATGCGCTTGGCGAAGTGAGTGTTCGTATTCAAAGTGAAAATGGCCATACATCCATGGACCCGCAAAGCGAATTGGAATATGTGCGCGTGTATGGTGGGCATGGAGCAGACTCAGATATTATTGTTGCTAGTGCCAAAGCATATATCAATGCCTTGAATAAACTTATCATTGCTCAAACCGAGGGCAGTGAAGAAAAAGTAAAAAATGATTTTGGTGTGATGTTAGGTTAAAACTCATGTCATTGCGAGGAGCGTTCTCTGCGACGAAGCAATCCTTAATAACATAGGAGATTGCTTCGGGCAAGGAGCAAGTGCGCCCTCGCAATGACATAATATTGAAAAGGAAACTATGGCAAAAACTTTATTTCAAAAAATATGGGATTCACATGTTGTGTCTCAACAAGAAGATGCCCCAGCGGTTCTTTATATTGACCTGCACTTGGTTCACGAGGTCACATCTCCACAAGCCTTTACAGGACTCCGCACTCGCGGATTAAAAGTTCGCCGACCTGATAAAACTTTAGCAACCATGGACCATTCGATTCCAACCACGCCGATAGATGTTCCAATCGCGGATGCGATGGCGGCGGCTCAAATCAAAATCATGGAACAAAACGCGGCTGAATTTGGAATCACATTACACGGCATGACAAGTCCACATCGTGGCATTGTGCATGTGATTGGACCTGAACTCGGACGCACACAGCCTGGCATGACAATTGTGTGTGGAGATAGTCACACCGCTACACATGGCGCGTTTGGTGCATTGGCCTTTGGGGTTGGTACATCAGAAGTTGAACATGTTTTAGCAACACAATGTTTATTGCAAAAGAAGCCAAAGACTTATGAAGTTCGAGTAGATGGTCAACTTGCAAAAGGTGTTTCTGCAAAAGATATTATTCTTGCATTGATTGCAAGAATCGGAGTCGGTGGGGGAACAGGTCATGTATTTGAATATACCGGCGAAGCGATTCGTTCATTAACTATGGAACAACGCATGACGATTTGTAACATGTCCATTGAAGGTGGCGCGCGTGCTGGCATGATTGCTCCAGACGAAACAACATTTGAATATCTCAAAGGTCGTGAGTTTGCTCCTAAAGGTGAAGAATGGGATAAAGCAGTAGCAAAATGGAAATCATTACCAAGCGATGAAGGTGCTGTATATGATAAATCCATCACACTCAACGCCGCTGAACTTGAACCCATGATTACTTATGGAACAAATCCCGGCATGGGCATGAAAATCACAGACCGCATACCAACTGTTGATTCATTTACCGAAGCATCACAAAAAGCCGCCTTTGAAAAAGCAATGACCTACATGGGCTTACAACCCGGTCAATCTTTATTAGGTCAAAAAGTGGATGTGGTCTTTATCGGCTCATGTACGAATTCACGCATCTCAGATTTACGTCTCGCCGCTTCTTTCTTAAAAGATAGAAAAGTAGCTGATGGATTACGTGTCATGGTTGTACCCGGTTCACAAGATGTTAAGAAACAAGCCGAGCAAGAAGGCTTAGATAAAATTTTCAAACAAGCCGGTGCAGAATGGCGCGAAGCGGGTTGCTCCATGTGTATTGCCATGAATGGGGATCAGTTGACTCCCGGCCAGTACAGCGTGTCCACGTCGAACCGCAATTTTGAAGGGCGTCAGGGCAAGGGAGGCCGCACCTTCCTCGCCAGCCCGCAGACGGCGGCCGCATCCGCCATTATGGGCGTCGTCACCGACGTTCGGACGCTCGCCTAGAAAGGAATCGCACGATGCAATTTGAATCCACCGTTACCCAGATCCAGGCCGACAACATCGACACGGATCAGATCATTCCCGCGCGTTTCCTGAAGACCATCAGCAAGGACGGCCTGGGCGACCAGTTGTTCTTCGATTGGCGTTACAACGCAGATGGCTCCCCAAAGGCCGATTTCATTCTCAATACCGACAAGGCCAAGGCATCCAAAGTGCTCTTTGCCGGCGACAACTTCGGCT
>JAEURF010000082.1 GCA_016789205.1 Anaerolineales bacterium | reverse complement strand
GTTTCATCTTTCGTCGTTGTATGCAAAACTTGGGGTTTCAAGCCGTACCGAGGCGGTGAAGCGTGGCATTGAACTAGGTTTAATTTCTCTGTAATGCTTTCGTAAGTAAAGGCGGGTAAAATTACCTTGCGTTTGTGCGTCAAGGAAAACATGTCTAAAGAATATCATTATCAATGGGTATTTGACCTAAAGGCTCCGCCAGAAGCGTTGTGGCATCTTGTTTCAGATACGAATCGTTTTAATCGTGATACAGGTTTGCCACCGATGCAATTGCTTGGAATTCAAAATCGTGTGCGCCGTGTCAAGTTTCAAATTCCGATTGTGCGCGTGGAATGGGATGAAGAACCTTTTGAATGGACGTATCCATATCGTTTTGGGATTTTGAGGCGTTATGTCACAGGTCCATTGCTTGAGATGCGTGTGGATTGTCGACTCGAACGAACAGAAAATGGCGGCACCCGTTTAGATTATCAAACTTGGGTAAAGTCGCGCAATATGATTGGTGATATTGCAATTCCGCTGGGGATTGGCATTGTCGCAAAAAAAAGATTTACTGATACCTTTCATTTATATGACCGCATCGCTTCTCGAGGTGACGCAGTTTATGCGATTGCAACTAGCAGACATCTTTCTTCATCTGGACACGCGCGCTTCAAGACTTTAAGTCAGCAATTGAGCAGTGAAGGCGCAGATGAAAAAACGTTGGACAATCTTTACAATTATTTACATCGTGCCGATGATTTATCTATTCAACGGATGCGCCCGTACGCCTTAGCCGATGGTTGGGGATTACCGCGTCGCACTGTCTTAGAGACATTCCTCCGTGCCACACGTGCAGGTATGTTAGATATGTATTGGGATTTGCTTTGCCCGGAATGTCGTGGCGTAGCCGAAGATTTTGGAAAATTAAGTGACTTAACTGGGCGCGCGCATTGTAATACCTGTCAAATTGAATTTGATGCGAATTTTGACCAAAATGTAGAAGTGATTTTCAGACCGAATCCATCTGTACGCCCAGTAGATAATACGATTGAGTTTTGTGTCGGAAGCCCACAACGCCAGCCGCACATTGTCTTTTCCATGATTGTGCCTCCGCGCGAAAAATTACCTTTTGGAACGATGTTGAATGAAGGTAAGTATCGTTTGAAAGCATCCGGTTTAGAAGGCTTTCAATTAGTCAATGCCAACCCAAATGGCACTGAAAAAAGAGATTTCATCGTAGATGCACTTGGCTGGCATAATGATATTTTAGACATCAGCCTGACCCCATACATTCGTTTGATTAATGAAACCGATTCAAACCAGACCTTTCAACTGGAACGCCTCGTTTGGTCTGATCAAGCCGCCACCGCCGCAGATGTGACCACGTTACAAGTCTTCCGCGATTTATTTTCAAGTGAAGTGCTTCGTCCCGGCGAAGAAATTTCTGTCGGCTCAACAACCTTAATGTTTACAGATTTGCGCAACTCCACAAAGTTATATCGTGAAATTGGGGATGCTCCTGCGTTTGGACGTGTGCGCGAACATTTTGAAATTTTAGAAGAAGCCGTTGCCGCAGAAGGTGGCGCGATTATCAAAACAATGGGTGATGCGGTTATGGCGGCATTTCGTAAACCAGTTTCATCTATCCGCGCGATTTGGAAAGTGCAAAAAGAACTTGAACGACGCGGTGTACCACCGTTAACCATTAAAGTCGGCATCCATTACGGACCTTGTATCGTCGTCAACTTAAATGACCGTTTGGATTATTTTGGTTCCACAGTCAACATTGCCGCGCGTTTGCCGAATTTTTCAAATGGCGGCGAGGCGATTTTTTCTGAAGCCATTCGCAATGACCCAGAAGTGCTTGAATATTTAGAAAAGAATGCGCCACCAAATTCATTATCTCGATTTCAATCCGAGTTGCGTGGTTTTGATAAACCAATGGATTTGTGGAGAGTCAAAGTTTAAGTTAAAAGCCCTGCATTGCAGGGCTTTTTCTTTTCGCTTCTTTCTTAATTGATAACTGCTTGCTGTTCTTACACCTCATCTTAAATTATACATTTTCAAGCAAAGTTCTCGTCTCATCCACATCTTTCCCAATCTGATGAATCAACGCCTCTACAGATTCAAACTTGACTTCATCTCGAATGCGCGAGACAAATTCTAGTTTGAGATATTGGTCATAAATATCACGGTCAAAATCTAGCAGATACGCTTCCACGCTTTGGACTTGTCTTTCAGGCGTGAACGTGGGATTAAAGCCAACACTCGTCGCCGCCATAAATTTTTCATTACCTAAAAATGCCCAACAAGCATAAATCCCATTCGATGGCGTTGCTTTGCCTTGTGGATAATCTATATTGGCAGTGGGGAAGTTGATTTGCTTTCCACGCCCGGCACCATGGACAATAACTCCACCAAGCGAATATTGATAACCAAGCAATTTATTGGCTTCACTTACATTTCCGATTGAAATTAATTTACGAATTTCTGTTGAAGAAATGACTCCGCTTTCATCACTCAAAGCAGGGATAATTTCTACTGTGTAATTTAATTCTTTGCCAATTTCTGTTAAACGTGGAGCATTGCCTTCGCGACCTTTTCCCAATGCAAAATCATAGCCGATGAGCAGGTGACTGAGTCCCAGATGATGTTTGAGGCTAGATACATAATCAAAAGCAGAAACAGTTGAAAGGTCACGTGTGAAGCGTTGTGTGATGACGGCATCTACACCAAGTGAATGTAAAATCTCAGCACGTTCATCTGGCGTGGTTAATAATCGAATCTCTTTGCCTGTTAAGACACTAGCAGGGTGTGGGTCAAAAGTTAAAACAACTGCAGGAGCATTCTGTTTGTGAGCATCATCCACAAGTTTTGTGATGATTTCACGATGACCACGATGTACGCCGTCAAACACGCCGATGGTGAGATATGAATTTTGAAGAGATGCTTCTTCGAGGGAATGATAATGTTTCATAATTAAAAAATTAAGTCATCAGTACTGATGACTTAATTTTATCCTATAAAGTATGATGTCATTGCGAGGAGGGCTTTGCCCGACGAAGCAATCTTAAGTTTATATTGGAGATTGCTTCGCCACATAGAGCAAGAGCGTGGCTCGCAATGACATGAATTAGTCTGTAAAAAATACTTTCTTCGGTTGCCATTCTTTGGAACCATCGGCTTGGATGGTGAGTTCCATTAATGCAACCAATTCACCTTGTGTGCTGATGCCGCGAACTTTTTCGTTAACAGTATCCGCTTCTTTGGCTTTGACACGATGACCATGACGCACACCTTCGACTTCGTCAGGATTGAGTTCAACAGAGGGCCAATCGCCGAGCGCTTCTGCGGCAGGGATGAGATATTGATACCAATTCCCAGCTGTGAAGGCTTCTTGTAATTTGCGCAAAGGCGTTGCATCACGCAAAGTGAAACGTCCACTTTTGGTGCGGCGTAAACCAACCAGATAGGCGCCACAACCCAATTTTTGACCAAGGTCATTTGCTAATGAACGGACATAGGTTCCTGAAGAACAATGCACGTCAATGACAACTTCAGGTGGAGTCCACTCTAATACTTCAAGATGATGAACTAAAATTTTTCTTGGTTCTAGTTCAACTTCTTCACCTTTGCGAGCCATTTCGTAGGCTTTACGTCCTTGAACTTTAACGGCAGAGTAAGGTGGTGGCACTTGTTCAATTTCGCCAACAAAGGTTTTGAGTGCTTCTTCAAATTCGGCTTCGGTTACATTCAATGGGTCTTTGGAAGGGGTAAATTTTCCTTCGCCATCGAACGTATCGGTTGTGCCACCCAAGCGGATAATGGCTTGATAGCGTTTATCTGAAGCAGAGACATATTCGCTTAAACGAACGGCAGGTCCTACTAAGATAACTAACACACCAGAAGCGCGCGGGTCTAATGTGCCTGTGTGACCCGCACGGCGCAAGCCAGTGCCATTTCGAATCGCTTGTACAACATCGTGTGAAGTCATGCCAACGGGTTTATCCACCACGAGTGCGCCAGAAATGGCATTTTTTATATCTTGACTATTCATAGGGTATTCCTCCTGTATTTAGAAAATAATTATGACACATTTATGTGATTTTTCAATTAGTACAAAATAACTATAATGTTTCTATTATATTTACAAATTTAACAGTTCTTTGGTCTTCATTAATACTTCTTTTTGAATTTTGCTTAAACTTCCCTCAATATCGGCTCCTGCGGCGGCGGCGTGACCTCCACCATTGAAATATTTTGCAACAGGCGAAACATCTACATTCGCGTCTAACGCACGCCATGAAATTTTCACATGATTATCTGCTTGTTCAACAAATACCATACCTATTTTGTGATTGTCAATCGTTGAAATCATATTAATCAAATCTGCATCGTCATTGCCACTATAGCCCGCAGATTTTCTATCTGCTAAAGTTAAAGTTCCCCAGACGATACCATCTTTTGATTCTAAACTAAATAAACCCGCCCCCCAATATTTTGCGGCTGGATATGTCTTCCTGACCAAAGCCTGCATATAAATTTCAGGCAGATTTACCCCCGCTTCCATCAACGTGGCGGCTTGTCTCAGCGCCTCAGGCGTTGTATTAGACGTACGAAATCCTAACGTGTCAGTGATGATTCCAGTCAACAATGCGGCGGCAACAGGTTGCGTAATCTGTAATCCCCAAGTTGGAATGTAGTTTGTCAGAATTGCCGCAGTAGCAACTTCATCGGCTTCGATTAAATTTATTTTTCCAAATTTTTCATTGGTTTTATGATGGTCAATATTAATATCGGGTTGACCAAAATTTTCAAATATTTTCCCCAATCGCTTAAAGTCTGCACAATCTACGGTGATGAATGTATCATGCCCGCCACTGGCTTCTTTTTTGATGAGTTCGCTTCCTTCTAAAAATCTGAAAGAGGTAGGCACACCATCTACCAAAATCATTTCTACAGTTTTTCCTGCTTCTTGCAAAGCAAGTCCTAGCCCTAAAACAGAACCAATCGCATCACCGTCTGGTCGTACATGTGCGGCAACGACGATTTTGTTCGCAACTGCTAATCTATCTTTTATTTCCCCTATCAATTTATTGTCCAATAGTGTTCTCCGTAATTCCCTCTCCCTTTTGGGAGAGGGCTAGGGTGAGGGTAATTTTATTTCTTTCTTAATCCTGCTAATACTTTTTCAATATGGTCTGCATTCTCTGGTGTGGGGTCCCAATGAAATCTCAATTTTGGGAAGGCACGCAAGTCAACTTTTGAGGCGAGGATTTTGCGTAGGAAACCAGAAGCAGATTGAAGTCCGGCAAGAACGTCTGCTGAGCGCGAAGCACCTTCTATTGCTGAGACGTACACATCCGCAAAGGCAAGTTCTCTATCCACTTTGACATCCGTTACAAAAATTTGTTTCAGGCGTGGGTCATTAACCTCGTGGATGAGCAGTTCAGACATCACTTGTTGGATGCGGTCTTCAATGCGTTTGATTCTAATTCCAGATGGCATATTTTAATTCACAATTATTAATTGACAATTGTCAATTGCTATCAACTGTATAGCATTGTAATATATCACCGGGCAAAATGTCGTTAAAGTTTTTGAAACCAACGCCACACTCATAACCCTGACGAATTTCTTTCACATCTTCTTTTTCATGACGCAGAGATGAAAGGTCGCCTTCAAAGACAATATCCGTACCACGATATACGCGCACCTTTGCGCCACGTTTCAACTCTCCTTCGATGACTTTACAACCCGCGACCTTACCAAATTTAGAGGCAGAAAATACTTGCAGTACTTGTGCGCGTCCGAGATGAGTTTCAACTAAAACAGGTGCGAGCATACCCTTAAGTGCTTTTTCAATATCTTCCGTCATGCGATAGATAATTTCGTACAAGCGTAAATCTACGCCTTCTTTTTCAGCCATGCGACGTGCATCTACATCCGCTTGGACGTTGAAGCCAATAATAATCGCCTTAGATGCAGAAGCCAACATAACATCATTATTACCAATGTTACCTGTTTCAGCATGTAAAACTTTCACGCCAATCTCACCTTGACCGAGTTTATTTAATTCAGTAATGATGGGGTCAAGCGAACCTTGCACATCGGCTTTGACAATTAAGTTCAAATCTTTGGCTTCACCGGCTTGCACATTGGCGAATAAATCTTCCAATGAAACTTTCTTTTTCGATTGAGCTTGAGTCTTTGCTTCTTCAATTCTTTCAGCGACGATAACCCGCGCCTCTTTATCTGACGGGACAACTTGGAACAAATCCCCAGCAGAGGGGACGTCGTTCATGCCCATCACCGCCACAGGGGTAGAAGGTCCAGCCTTCTTGACAGGTTTACCTTTGTAATCAGTAATTGCGCGAAGTTTTCCGTAAGTTGTGCCAGCAACAACAACATCACCGGCTTGTAACGTCCCATTTTGCACGAGCAATGTCGCAATCACACCTTTAGATTTATCTAACTCGGCTTCAATCACCGTGCCGACAACTTTTCCGGCAGGATTCGCTTTAATTTCATTACTATCTGCAACCAACAAAATGCCTTCGAGCAAATCATCAATGCCTTGTTTATTTTTTGCCGAGACAGGCACAACCATTGTATTGCCACCCCATTCATCAGGGACAAGTTCTAATTCAGCCAATTGCTGTTTGACTCTTTCAGGATTCGCATTTTGTTTATCCACTTTATTCAATGCCACCACAATTGGAACGCGTGCGGCTTTTGCATGTGCAATTGCTTCACGAGTTTGTGGCATCACGCCATCATCTGCGGCGACGACCAAGATAACAATATCCGCGCCTTGTGCGCCACGCGCGCGCATTTGAGTAAACGCCGCGTGACCGGGCGTATCTAAGAACGTAATCAAACGTCCTTTCATCTCTACTTGATACGCGCCGATGTGTTGTGTAATCCCGCCTGCTTCACCTGCGGCGACCTCGGTTGAACGAATCGCATCCAACAAACTGGTCTTACCATGGTCTACATGACCTAAAATGGTCACCACAGGTGGGCGTTGCTTTAATTGGGATGTATCTTCATCTGCAATCAACTGACGCCACAGTGGCACTTCCCCCACTTCTTCCTTAACTTCCTCTTCAACTAATTCAGCAACTGCTTCAAAGCCATATTCAGCCACCACAATCGCGGCGGTGTCAAAATCCACCGTCTGATTAATAGTCGCCATCACGCCGTTGGTCATTAATTTTTTAATTAAATCAATTGGGCTTTTTTCTATCTTTTGTGCCAAGTCACGTACGATAATGCTGGCAGGTAATTCAAGTTTATTTCCATTGCTACTCATAAGCCGACTCCTTCCAAAATCTTTTTATAACTCTAAATATTGGGTCAGCCTGTGAGCAAAATAAAATCAC